>JAGLLX010000001.1 GCA_023140255.1 Minisyncoccota bacterium
GCTAGCAAAGAATTTATTTGTGCTGTAAGTTCTTCTACTGTTTGAGCTTGAGCTGGAGCAACTGCACCACCAAACACAAGAGTAAGAGCCATAGCACTACCTGCGAAAACTGAGATAACTTTCATTACCGCAGTGTCCTTAAGTTTAAATATACTCATATAATGTATTTTTAAATTTCTTAAAATAAATTAATTGATAAAAAATAATAATGTTTTTTAAGAAATCATAATGCACAAAATTAAAAATAATTTTATGCGGCTAATAAACAAATTAATAATTTCGTTTGTTAATTTATTTACGCCGACTAGATTTACGACCAAATATAGAACGGCGCATTCATTTGTTTTTTGTATTGTCTTTATAAATTTAAATTACAAAATATAATTTTTATTTTCAGAAGTTTAACGAAATCAATTTGAAAAAAAGAAGTACGACCTCGGCATTAATTAAACAATACCCAATAACTAAAGATCATAATTATTTTAATTAAGAGGTCGGACTTCAAGTAGTCGGACTACTAAAAGATTATCTTAACCAAGAGGTTGAACCTCTTTCAAAAAACTATATTTTGTAACTCAAATTTTTTTTCAAAGATCAAATTTTTTGGAACCTTATCTCAATATAAATTGTGAGCAAGTTCTAAAAACAACTCTCCGTTTTTTAACGAAGAATTTGTTGATAAAATTATATCTCGTATGGCCTTTCTTGCAAAGAAATTTTGTGGATAACTTGTGCAAATATACGGAATATAACTCTATTATTCTATAATAATGAGACTACAAATGCAAGAGTTTTAGGTGTTTTAACCTATATAATAAACATTATGAATAGTAAATAAAATAAAGATTATATTTTAGTAGAGGTATACGCAATTTTTAATCAATTAACTTGAGAAGTCCGACCTCAAAAATGTTCTAAGAAATCCGACTTCAGCATTAACTCTTTAAGAAGTACGACCTCGGTAATAATAGAACAAAAGTAAATTACTAAAGGTTAAGGTTATACACGCCAAGAGGTCGGACTTCAATCTAAAGGTTATGGTTATTTTAATTAAGAAATCGGACTTCAAGCTAAAGGTTACTGGTATACACATTAAGAGGTCGGACTTCGGTTAAAGGTTATGGTTATTTTAATTAAGAAGTCGGACTTCAAGCTAAAGGTTACTGGTATACACGTTAAGAGGTCGGATTTTGACGGATTTTGGCAAAGCCAAAATCCGTTTGTTTTTATGTTTTAATATTCGTATATTTTTATGCTTTAATGAAATACCGACTCCATCTTCTCTCCCCTTCTTTTATTAATAGATTATCTTTCAGCATTTTCTGTAATTCTCTCTGAATAGTCTTTTCACTACAATCCGTAATTATTTTTGATATGTCCTTTATAGTTAATTTCTGTCCTTTAGATAAAATCTTTATTATATTGTTTCTACGGCTATCTTTCTTTTCATTGTTAGTAATTACTGTCTTTTTTACTGTCCTTAATGATTCTAAAGGACTATGTCCTTTATCTTTATTTATGTCTTTTATAGATTCTAAGACATTTTGAATCTCTTTTGAACGTGATATTTTGTCTTTTAACTTAAAGTATCCTCCATTAAGATATGGAGAAAGTTGTTTGTTAATTTTAGAAGTATTATTTTCTATAATAGATATTAATAAACTAAATTCTCTTTCAAATATATCAAAATTTTCTTCTGATAATAATTTTGTAGAAACTGCTAATTCTAATAAAGACATAATTTTAAAAAATCTATATGATATGTTTAAAAATATTTTAGACTTATCTGGGTTTAAATAATTGTTTAATTGAGTAATATCAGAAAGTAATACAAGTCCTTCTTGTCTTATATCCCACCTAAGAGGTTCCTTTTTATCTAAAGAGTCTGTGATTAAATATAAAGCAGACACTATCTTTTCCACCTTTTTTGCTAAAAAAGTTAAGTATAAATCATCACTGTATCTCTTATTTATATTTTCTGGAGAATTCATAATCGTGTCTTTTATATTTCTATTATATGTCTTTTATGAATAAACGCAAATGATTGATGTCTTTTAATAAAGGACATTTGACTTATATAATTAAGAAGTACGACCTCAAAAATACTCTAAGAAATCCGACTTCAGCATTAATTAAACAATACGCAACAACTAAAGGTTATGGTTATTTTAATTAAGAAGTCGGACTTCAATCTAAAGACTACTGGTATACACGCTAAGAGGTAGGACTTCCTAAACACAAGATTACTAAGTTACTGAACTGAACTTTAGATTTTGAACTTAATTTTGTGATATAATTAAAGGAACTTATTAATAAATTTATAAATTAAAATGGGAAAGAAAACAAAAGAAAAGAAAACATTAAATGTTGATATAGACAACGAGGGTGGTTTTTTAGAAAAACTTAAAGATGAAACTCTCCAAGGAGTATTAATTATAATCTCTGGTGTAATCGCATTCTTTTTAATAGTAGCTTCATTAGGTTATGGAGGAATAGCAGGAGAAAAAACTTACGCAATATTTCATCTACTTTTTGGAGCAGGTTATTTTTTCTTACCTTTTATTTTATTCCTACTTACCTATTCAGTTATTAAAGAAGTGAAGTTAAAATTTATTTCATTAAAAACAACAAGCTCTTTAATATTTTTTCTATCAAGTTTAAGTTTGGTAGAATTATTTTTCCTAGAACAAGGAGGCTTAATTGGTGGATTGATTTTAAATCCCTTAATAAAACTTTTTGATATTTATGTAAGTTTCATTGTCTTGAGTGCTCTATTAATAATTTCTTTATTAATAATTTTTGAGACAGAATTAAAATTAGATAAACTTCTTTTTTGGAGAAAATTATTTAAGAGAAAAGAAGAAGATTTTGAGGAAGATGAGGAAATTAAAATTGCCACTGTTGACGAAGAACCAGCAGAACCAGAAGAAACAAGAAATAAACGACAAGAAACAAATCCTGCTAAAAAACCAAATAGTACCGAGGAAGAAGATTTTGAAAATAATGTTCTTTTCGGAGGAAATTTTATTTCTCAAAAAGCACTTGAATATTTTGGAAGAAAAAATTTACTCCCCCCTACTTCTCTTTTAAATAAAGATAAAGGTCGCCCAGAAGTTGGAGACATTAAAGCCAATTCAAATATTATCAAAAGAACTTTGAAAAATTTTGGGATTAATGTTGAGATGGATGAAGTATCCATAGGACCATCAGTAACAAGGTATGCTCTTAAGCCAGCCGAAGGAATTAAGCTAGCTAAAATAGTTGGATTACAAAATGACTTATCTTTGGCTTTAGCAGCTCACCCTCTTAGAATTGAAGCTCCAATCCCTGGAAAATCTTTAGTAGGAATTGAAATCCCAAACAGCACAAAAACATTAGTAGGGTTGGCTTCTCTACTTAATCAAAAAGAATTTAAAAACAGCGACAAATTATTAACAATTGCTTTAGGAAAAGATATTTCTGGGAAAACTCATTTTGTAAATCTAGCTAAAGCACCCCATATGCTAATCGCTGGAGCTACAGGTGCAGGAAAATCAGTAACTATTCATACATTAATTACTTCATTATTATACAAAACAACTCCTGACAATCTAAAATTTATAATGATTGACCCTAAACGAGTAGAGTTAACTCAATATAAAACAATCCCCCACCTATTAACCCCTGTAATTACTGATGCAAAGAAAGCAATTTTAGCACTTAAGTGGGCGGTAAAAGAAATGGATAGACGTTATGATATTTTAGAATCACATTCTGTCCGAGATATTCAGTCTTATCATAAAAATATTGTTGCTCCTGCTTATGAAAAAGCTTCAAAGAAGAAACAGCCTGTTGAAGACGAACTACCTGATGCAATGCCTTATATTGTTGTAGTAATTGATGAGTTAGCTGATATTATGCAAGCTTACCCTAGAGAATTAGAAGCTGTGGTTGTAAGATTAGCTCAAATGAGTCGTGCTATTGGAATTCATTTAGTCTTATCTACACAAAGACCTTCTGTAAATGTTATTACAGGATTGATTAAAGCCAATATCCCTACCAGAGTAGCTTTGCAGGTAGCTTCACAAATAGACTCCCGAACAATTCTAGACGCAGGAGGAGCAGAGAAATTATTAGGAGCTGGAGATATGCTTTATTTATCAGGAGATATGTCTAAACCAACAAGAATTCAATCTGCCTTTATTTCTGAACAAGAATTAAAAGCAGTTACATCATTCCTTTCTAATGCTTATAAAAATGAAATTCCTTATGAAATAGATATTAGTTCTGAGGAAAAAGATAGAAATCCTTTGTTTGATTCATTAAATTCTAATAACGAAGACACTGATGAACTATATGAAGTAGCAAAAGAAGCTATTATCCAAGCAGGAAAAGCTTCTACCTCATATCTACAAAGAAAATTAAAAGTGGGCTATGCTAGAGCTGCTAGAATTATAGATGAATTAGAAGACAATGGGATTGTAGGACCTGCAGAAGGATCAAAACCTCGTGAAGTTTTGTTAAAAGCTGAGGATAATGAAAATCCAGCAAGCACACCGAGTCAATCAGGATATTTAGTAAAAGAAGATGAAAACCCAGAAGCTTCAAGGGTGAATAGATAAACTTAGAAATATGGATAGATTAATTCAAAACAAAATGGGAATTTATTTTTTTATAACGATATTAGTTATAACTGTAGCTTATAGTTATTATCAAACGAAAAATTTTGTTCAAGGCCCTATTCTAAAAATAGAATCACCTTTAAACGGATCTTTAATAAAAACAAAGTTGATCACAATTAAAGGTTACACTGAAAATATTTCATATATTAGTATTAATAATAGACAGACCTTTGTTGACGAAAATGGATACCTAAACGAAAGATTACTCTTATCCCCTGGATATAATATAATAAGGATATCAGCTAAAGACAAATATCAAAGAGAAGTTGAAGAAAAATTAGAATTAGTTTATAGATAAGTTAAAAGTTTATTATTAATAAAAAATAAAAAAATGCCAAAAAAGAAAGACACTACAAAAAAAGTTGTGAAGAAAGTAAAAAAGATACCTAACTCTGAAAAACCAGAAGAGAAAAATTCAAAAGTTAAAGACACCTTAGACCAAATCCGAACAAAATTTGGTGAAGATGCAATTATACGATTAGGTGATGCTCCTAAGGTTGATATTGCAGCTATCCCTACAGGATCAATTGGACTAGACGAAGCCTTAGGTATTGGAGGAATTCCTAGAGGAAGAATAATAGAAATTTTTGGACCTGAATCTTCAGGAAAAACCACTTTAGCTCTGCACATTATTGCTCAAGCACAAAAAACTGGAGGAGTTTGTGCCTTTATTGATGCAGAACATGCCCTTGACCCAGTATATTCAAAAAATTTAGGAGTGAAGATTGAAGACTTATTAGTATCTCAACCTGATACAGGAGAACAGTCTCTAGAAATTACAGAATCCTTAGTTCGTTCAGGTAAAATAGATGTCATCGTTATTGACTCTGTAGCAGCTTTAACTCCCCAAGCAGAAATTGAAGGAGATATGGGAGCCCATCATGTTGGACGACAAGCACGACTAATGTCTCAAGCTTTGAGAAAACTAACTGCTATTGTAGCTAAAAGTAAAACAACTGTTATATTTATCAATCAAATCCGGATGAAAATTGGAGTAATGTTCGGAAGTCCTGAGACTACTCCCGGAGGGAAAGCCTTGAAATTTTATACATCAGTAAGATTAGATATCAGAAGAATTGCTCAAATTAAAAAAGGGACTGATGTTGTGGGAGGACGAGTGCGAGTAAAAGTTGTTAAAAATAAAGTCGCTCCCCCATTCAAAATGGCTGAATTTGACTTAATTTATAATGAAGGAATTTCTAGAGAAGGAGAAATCATTGCTATGGGAGAATTGTATGGAATAGTTTCAAAAGCAGGATCTTCTTATTCTTATGGAGAAATGAAATTAGGTCGTGGTTATGACGCTACACGTCAATTTCTAAAAGCTAATAAGAAATTAACTACTGAGATTTTGAAAAAGATTAGAGAAGAGATGAAAAAATAGAAAGATAAAAAAATACCCTCAACGTCTTAAAGATGTTGAGGGTATTTTTATTTTTAACTAGAAGTAAACGGCAAAAGGGCTAAAAATCTAGCTCTCTTAACAGCAATTGCTAATTGTCTTTGATGTTTAGAACAAAGACCTGATCTTTTTCGAGACAAAATTCTTCCATGAGGATTAATGAATTTTTTTAAAGCTTCTAAGTCTTTGTAATCAACTTGTTCTATATTATTTTGTGAGAAAAAACATTGTTGTTTATTCATATTTTTTATTAAGTTTATTATTTAAGTTTTTAAAACGGAATATCTTCAGGGTTTATTTCTTCCGCAGGATAATCAATTCCTTCAGGTTTTGGGGTCTCATCACTTTGAGCAGATGCTTGAGCTGGAGCAGAAGTTCCTCCATCTTTTCTTGGTCCAAATTGTACCCTATCAGCAATAATTTCTGTTCTGTATTTTTTAACTCCATCAGCTTCCCAGCTTTGAGTTTGTAATCTTCCTTCTACTAATACACTAGAACCTTTTTTAAGATATTGAGCAGATGTTTCCGCTTGTCTCCCAAAAACTACTATATTATGAAATTCTACAGACTCTTGTTTATTCCCTTCTTTGTCCTTCCAAACTCTATTTGTAGCTACACCCATATTAACAACTTGCCCTCCTGAAGGTAAAGCTTTTAATTCTGGATCTCTTGTTAAATTCCCTATTATTATTGCTTTGTTTAGATACATGATATTTATTAAGATTAGATTATTAAATTATCAATTGTTTCGTCTAATTCTTCTTTTTCTTTCTTCTCCTTCTCTGTATCTTTAATTTCTTCAACATTCTCTACTTCCTCTTTAGGAAGCTCTTCTTTTTTAACTATCTCTACCGGTTTGATTTTCTTGTCTTCTATTTCGTCTTTCTTTGAAAAAGAGACTTTCTTAGGATCAGACACTAAAGTACTTTTTCTAAGAGCTTTAATTAAAAGATATCTTAAAATATTTCTATATTTGTCTAATTCTATTTTGATTTTTTCTATTTTCTCTACTTCTACTTCAAATTTTATCCAAGCAAAATAAGCTTTTTCAAAAATTTGTTTTTCTGTATCAAATATTTTTGAAACAGGATAAGCTAAATCAATAAGTTTTGGCTCATCACCTGATATAAAAGTAGCTCCACCTTTTTCTAAAATAGTTTTAATATTTGCGACCTCTGTTAAAACTTCTTCGTCAGAAACACTAGGAATTACTAGATATCCGATTTCATAAATTATTTTTTCAGACATAATTTTACTAGGTAGTTAGATTTATCTGCTTATATACAGATTTTTGGAAAAAAATTTACATTTTTTACTACCTCTCCTTATTTTATTAATATACATTCTAAGCAAAAAACTATTAAGCTTTTAACTAATGATAGATTAGCACAGCTAATTCTTTAATGCAACCAAACATTAAAACACAAAAACACAAGAACACAAGAACAAAATGGGTTTTATTTAATAAAATCCATTTTTGCGAAATATAAAATATTACAAAGCTCTTAAGATAATTTTATAAATAATTTATAGATATTTTCTAATAAAACAACTCTAATTTCTTCTAAATCCATATTTTTAAGTTCTGCCATTTTTTTATAGACTTCTTTCACATATAAAGGCTCATTTCTCTGCCCTCTATAAGGAACAGGAGCTACAAAAGGAGCATCTGTTTCAGGTAAAATTCTTTCAATTGGAATAAATTTAAGAACTTCATCATAATCAGAAGAAAAAGTGATTACTCCCCCAAAAGAAAAATAAAAACCTAATTTTAAATACTGTTCAGCTTCAATTATCCCACCTGAGAAAAAATGAATAACACCTCTTAATTTTTTTCCATATTCTAATTTTTTAGCTTCCAAAATTTCAATTACTTTTTCGTGAGCATCACGGCAATGAATCACTAAAGGTAAATCATATTTAACAGCAAAATCAATTTGTTTTTTAAAATTTTCTTTCTGTTTTTGAGATTCAGTTTCAAAGCTTGCCTGCCGATAGGCATGGTCTCCTTCTAAATGAAAATAATCTAAACCACATTCTCCTACCCCCACTACTTTTTTATTTTTTACTAACTCCACAAAATCTTCTTCTTTAAACTCTTCCTTTGCGTCTATGGGATGATAACCAATGGTCGCATAAACATTTTCATATTGATTAGCAAAACCAACTGCTTCAAAAGAAGTTTTCTTATTTACCCCTATAGTAATCACTCCAATATTTTCTTCTTGAAGTTTTTTTATCAATTCTTCCCTATCCTCATTATAATCTTCCATATCTAAATGAGCATGAGTATCTATATATTCGTACATAGTAGTTTAGATTATTAACTTTTAATTTTTAAAATTTCTTTTCTCTCTTTACCTTTTAAATCTCTAATTGCATATAAAGTTATAACTGAGGAAACTCCATCTTTTCTAATCTTTTTAACATAATTAAAAACTTTCTTTTTATCAATCCTCATCATATCCTTCAAAGCCCAACCTACTCCTTTCTGAACTAAGTCTTCCTTATCCCAAATTAAGTTACTACACAATTTCAATCCCTCAGCTGTAAATTTACCACTCTCTCCAATAGTTCTAACAAAAACAACCACAGAAGCTCGTCGCCTCCACATATTTTTTGATTTATTCCAATCTTTCATCAAACTCAAAATCTCTTTAGGAAATTTCAAAAGAACTGGTTGTAAAACATCTATACAAAAATTATCTACTACAGCCCAACTTGTAAAATAATTTGAAACATTGTTTATAATATACAAATCTGACTTTTTAAAATCTTCTTTCTTTAATTTTAAAATATATGTTCCAAAAAATATTTGCTCCTGAACCCCTGATGAGTAAAATTTAGTAACTAAATCAAAAGAACCTTTTAGACTCAAACTGTCTATGTCTTTTTTAAATTGTTTAAAAACCTTATGTAAAACAGAAGTCTTAAGACCGTACGAAATTACCTTATTTTTATTGAACCTTTTTTCTCCATCAGCGACTTTATCGTTCTTATTTTTCTTTAATCCAGAAACTATCTTTTTATACAAATTCATATTTTTTAAATTCTATAAACATCCTTCCTTAATCCTATTTTATAAATTTCTATTTTTTTCTTATTAACCAAAAATAAAATTCTATATTTACCAACTCTTCTTCTAAAACCAATAAAAGGATATTTAAGTTTTTTTATATTTATAGTCCTCTCAGAAAATTGTTCTAATTCAGTACAGGCAATCAAAATATCCTCTTTTATTTTAAAGTTTAATTTCCCTAATGATTTATCTGCCGGTTTATCAAGCCAAACCTTATAAGCCATATTTTTTCTTTACATCGCCTAAACTTATAAAATCTTTTTTAGAAGTTCTAACAGCTTTTTCTAAGTCAATAGAGTCTCCAATATCTTCTAGTATATCCAAATTTACTATAGCAGCCACAGGAAAACCGTCCTTTTCTAGGATAATTCTTTCTTTATTTAAATTAACTCTTTTAACTACGGATCCTAAGTTAATTCTTGCTTTTGTAATTGGCATTATTGTTACCATAATTTTATTTTGATTAATGTTAATTAACGTTAATCATAACAATATTAATAAAAAAACACAAGTGCTTACTTTCTTTGGAAAAGAGATTTATCTGGGGATTTATTTGTTTTAATTAACGCCTGAATTTTTTGAGCTGTTTCTGGCATAAAAGGAATTAAATCTACAGCGATTCGTAATAATTCTTTTTTTAAATTTCTCATATATTCTTTTGCTTTTTGTTCGTCAGTTTTTATAAGTTTAAATGGTTCATTTCTTTGAATATACTCATCTAATTGACTTATTCTCTCCCATATTTCATCCATTGCTTTGTTAATCTGAAACTTTTCTAAAAATTTTAAAGTATAAGATTTTTTTACTAACCAATCATTTTCTTCTAAAAAGACTTCGTTTGTTTCTGTCATTTTTAATATACGGCTAACTAAATTTCCTAAACCATTAGCAAGGTGAGCATTGTAAATATCTTTAATTTTTTCCATTGTGATATCTGAATCCTCATACATATTTATATGTCGAGCAACCAAATAACGTAAAGCATCTGTTCCGTATTCATCAACAATGTCTGAAGGATTAATTACATTTTCTAAACTCTTACTCATTTTTTGTCCTCCTGAATTTATAAAGCCAAAAATATGAATTTGTTTTGAAGGTGTTAAACCAGCAGACATTAACATCGCTTGCCACATAGCAGACTGAAATCTTAAATTATCCTTTCCTGCTACCTGAAAAACTGGCCACCATTTTTCAAATTCTTCTGTATTATCAGGCCAACCAATAGTAGAAACATAATTTACTAAAGCATCAAACCAAACATACATTACATGATTTTCATCATTAGGAACTGATATCCCCCAAGGCATTTTTTCTTTTAATCTTGAAATACTAAAATCTTCTAATCCTCTTTCTACAAATTTATAAATTTCATTTTGACGAAAACTAGGAATTATAAATTCAGAATTATTTTTATATAAATCTAAAAGTTTTTCTTGGTAATTTGAAAATTTGAAAAAATAATTTTCTTCTTCCCTTTCTTCTATTTTTTTCCCTGGGTGCAAAGGACATTCCCCATTCACTAATTCAGAGTCTGTTTTTTCTGCTTCACAACCAACACAGTATTTAATTTTATAAATCTTTTTATAAATATCTCCACTAGCTTCACATCTTCTCCAAAATTCTTGAGCTGACTTTTGATGATGTTCATCAGTAGTTCTAACCCAATTAGTATAATCCACATTCATTTCCTGAACCTGTTCTTTAAATTTAATTACTTGTTCATCAACAAATTCTTGAACTTCTAAACCTTGTTCTTTGGCAGTATTAAGTATCTTCTGTCCATGCTCATCTGTTCCTGTGTTTAAAACAACATCAAAACCCATCGCTTTTTTATAGCGAACTAAAATATCGGCTCTAATAAGTTCAGCCGCATGACCAATGTGTAAGTTAGCATTAACGTAAGCTAAAGTAGTTGTAATATAAAACTTTTCTTTCATTTTAGTAAATTAGGATTCTTCTGCTAATTGTCTTTTTTTATTTTTTTCAATATCATTAACAAATTCCATTAAAATAGCAGCAATAGGAACAGCAATTAAAAGACCTATGAATCCTGCTAACTTAGCTCCTACCATCAAAGCGATAATCACCAATAAAGGAGGTACTCCTACAACTTTCTTAACTACTAAAGGATAAATTAAATGATTTTCAAATTGCTGAATTATCACAAAGAAACCTAGGACCATTAATCCCATAGTAGTTCCCCCGTCAGCAAAAGCAATCAAAATAGCTGGAATAGCTGCTAAAATAGGTCCAAATAAAGGAATCAATTCAGCAAAAGCAGATAATAAAGCTAGTAATAAAGCATATTTAATACCTAATATCATTAAACCTAAATAAACAAATACCCCAATCAGAAGGGCTAATAATAATTGCCCTTGCATCCATAAACCAATTTTTAATTGAGACCTTCTCCAAAGATCAATAATATACTTTTCGTGTTTTATAGGAGTAATAATTTTCAAAAAATTTATAATTCCCAATTCTTGTACTGCAAAATAAAATGAGAAAACAATAATTAAAATAAAGGAAAATAGACCTCCGAAAATTTGATTGATAGTCTGCCAAAAACTACTAAAAGTGTTTGTAATAATTTCTCTTAATCCTATTACGACTTCGGAAACAGAAAAACCTGAAGATATCCCCTCTATTGCAGCTGGAGATAAAAATCCACTATGTGAAATAGGATTCCATGTTTCTATTGAATTTATATAAGTTGGTAACATCCCGATAAAAGAAAAAATTTCATCTAGCACAACTGGCATGAATATAACAAAAATTCCTATACAGAAAATAAAGAAACTTATATAAATCAAAATAACAGCCAAAACTCTTGGAATTTTATATCTCATTAACCATTTAGTTATTGGTTCTATTGAAGACGCTAAAACAACAGCTGTAATAATAATTAAAGCTAAGTCTTTAAAGAAATATAAAACTACAAATAACAAAACAAATAATAAAGACTTTATTATTGTTCCTGTTCCGATATTTACCACTATGCTCTTAGGATCATTACTAAACATATATTTATATTACCATATAAATATTAAAAAGTAGAACGTAAAAATGTGGTTAAAATTTAAGAATTTTTTGTAGAGGTTTTTTATCTTTAATAGGTCCAATTATAGCTAAATTCAAACCTTTATTAATAAAAATTTTATTAGCTACTCTTTTTATATCTTTAGCGGTAATAGCTTTTATTTTTTTAATTTTTTCTTGAGGGTTATTAATAGGTCTTTTTAAAATTTCTTGAATCCCATAATATTCAGCATAAGAATCAGAAGATTCTAGTCCTAGAATTAAACTACTTATCATCGTTTCTTTTACCTTTTTTAATTCTTCCTCTGATACTAATTCATCTTTTAATTTTTTTAGCTCTTCTAAAATAACTTCTGTTACTTCTTTTATTCTTTTATTATTAACTCCAGCAGATATTCCTAAATATCCATGGTCAGAGTAAGAATCGTTCCCCGCTTTTACATAATAACAAACTCCCATTTCTTCTCTTAATTTTTGCCATAATCGTGAACTCATTCCTGCCCCTAAAATTCCTCCAATAACCAAAGTAACTAGATTCTCTTTTTTAGAGAAATCAAAAGCTCTCACTCCTAAAATTAAATGGCTTTGATCTGATTTTTTATATTCAATTTTTAAACCTGGTTTTGTTTGAACTTCCTTAACTTTTTCTTTCTTTTCTTTTTTGTTATGACTAATTTCTTTAAATTTATTTTCAATGTCTTTAATAACTTTTTTTTCATCTATGTTCCCTGCCACAATAACAGTTGTAGCTGAAGCCACATAATGTTTATTTCTATATTCTATAAAATCTTTTTGTTTTGCCTTTGTAACAAAATTTTTGTCTCCTAAAATAGTTCTTCCTGCAGGACTGTCTTTGTAAAGAAGCTCCATAAATAAATATCCAACCTTTCTCATTGGTAGATCTTTATACATATTCATTTCTTCCACAATAACTCCTTTTTCTTTTTTAATCTCTTCTTCATTAAAAATAGGGTCCAAATACATATCAGAAATAATATCTATTATTTTATGGACATTTTTAGAATGAACTTTGGCATAATAACCAGTAAATTCATGTGAAGTAAAAGCATTAGATTGAGCTCCTAACTTATCTAATTCTAAAGAAATATCACCCGCATTAGGTCTTTTAGTAGTTCCTTTAAAACACATGTGTTCTAAAAAATGAGAAATTCCATTTTCTTTTTTATCTTCATATTTTGAACCAGCTTCTACCAAAACCAAAACAGTGGCTGTTTTATTATCCTGCATTGGTACAGTAATTATTCTTAATCCGTTTTTTAATACTTTCTTTTTAAATCGCATGACTTGAATTATACATCTTTTTTATAATAATTCTATAAATTTTAACAGCTACGTTAATGTAGCCGTTAAAATCATTATTTCAACCCCGAAAATTCAATTATTTTATTCACTTAATTTCTCTGTTAAATAATTTTCTAATTCATCAATCTTTATTCTTTCTTGTTCCATAGTATCTCTATCCCTTACAGTCACAGATTTGTCTTCTAAAGAATCAAAATCAAAAGTAACACAATAAGGAGTTCCAATTTCATCTTGTCTCCTATATCTCTTCCCAATTGATTGAGTTTCGTCATACTGACATACAAATTTATCACTCATTTGAGTAAATAATTCTTTAGTTGGGACTGTTAATTCTTCTTTTTTAGATAAAGGTAAAAAAGCAATCTTTACAGGAGCTAATTTTTTTGGAAATTTTAAAACTACTCGTTCATCATCTCCCACTTTCTCTTCTGTATAAGCAGAAACTAAAGCAACCAACAAAGATCTCTCAACCCCAAAAGTAGGCTCTAAAATATGAGGAATGAATCTTTCTCCGCTTTCTTGATCAAAATACTCTAATTTTTCATTCCCAAATTCAGTATGTTGAGTTAAATCAAAATCCCCTCTATGAGCTAACCCATACAATTCTTTAAAACCAAATGGAAAATTATATTCAATATCAATAGTTTTTTTAGAATAATGAGACAGTTTTTCCTTAGGATGTTCAAGTCTTCGTAGATCTTCTTTTTTAGCCCCTAATTCCATTGCAAAATCTTCCTGTTGATTTAACCAATCATCAAATATCGGTTCCCAGTTTTCTTGAGGTCTAATAAGATATTCAATTTCCATTTGTTCAAACTCTCTTAATCTAAAAATAAAATTACCTGCTACAATTTCGTTTCTAAAAGCTTTACCTATTTGAGCAATTCCAAAAGGTAGTTTTTGTTGAGTAGAATCTAATACATTTTTAAACTCAACAAAAATAGCTCCTGCTGTTTCTGGTCTTAAAAAAATATCACCTTCAACTCCATTCATTTGAGTCTTAAACATCATGTTGAAATCCTTAACTTCAGTCCAATTAAATTTTCCACAATTAGGACACTTAATTTCATTCTCTTGAATAGCTTTTGTCATTTCTTCATTCTTACCTTCCAAGTCTTGTCCTGTAGCATCTTCAACTAAATGATCTGCTCTAAATCTTTTTTTACATTCTTTACAATCAACCATAGCGTCACCAAAACCTGAGGCATGTCCTGAAGCTTCCCATAATTTTGGATGAAGTAAGATAGGACCATCAATACCAACAATATTTGTTCTATTTTGAACAAATTTTTTCCACCATAATTGCTTAATATTATTTTTCAATTCAACTCCTAATGGACCATAGGTATAAGTTCCTCCCATTCCCCCATAAATTTCTGAACCTTGGAAAATAAACCCTCTTCGTTTACATAATGATACAATTTTCTCCATTTTATTTTCTTTTTCTGACATATTTTTAATTTATTTAACACCTAATAATGTATTTATTACTGTATCACGTCTTCATCTCTTCTCCTATAAAGAGGATCTGTTTCAAAACTTGTAGTTATTGCTTTAATAGGATACTTAATTTGTTTACCTGTAAAATCATCTATTCCTTCAATATAAAGGTTATCTACTAAAACAGGTTCTGAGCCAACCTGACTTAAACTAGGCAAGAAAGAAACTTGGAAACTAACCTCTTTTAGTGCAGTTATCATTCCTGCTCCTGCTGGTAAATCTCCTATATTCCAAACAATTTCACCCCCAACTGGATTAAATTTAACATTTTCATAAGATGGACTTACTTTGTTCATCCATTTTACATAAGCTGGTAAGGTTGCAACCACCTTGGCTTTAGAAACACTATTTGAAGTATTTGTAGCTGTTAACACAATAGTATAAGTAGTTTCTTTATCAACTTTAGGTGGAATTGGTCCTGAATTTTCAAAAGACCCGATGGAATACAAAGTTCTTCCTGTCAAAAGTAAATCTGTATTTAATTTAATTACCTTAACAAGTTTTGTTTCTATCTTTTCTACAGAAGAATCTAACTCTGATAATTGATTAGCTTTAGCTATTAATTCTAATTTAATTTCAGGATTTTTCACCCCAGAATTAGAAATGTAAGCTAGAGGATATATAGAAAAACTAAAACTAAGATTTCCTGTATCTCCAGGATCTATTACAGCTAATTGAGGACTATTCTTTTTATTCCAAGTAATTGAATTATCTAAAGATCTATAATAACCATCATCAGCAGATATACTTCCTTTTTCTAGAGTATTTCCGTTTAAATTAACAACTAACTCAACATCAGTTAATTTTGTACTTAAATTATTTGACCATAAAACATCAGCTCGAATATTTTCGCCACTTGATGTGATATATTCAGGACTATAATCTCTATTCAAAACTAGATCTATTCCTATCAAAGATTTCTTAATTACAATTGGTTCTATAACAGAGACTAATTTTGCTTTAATCACGTTATTTTCATCTTTGTCTTCAGACCCTCCATAAAATCTAAAAATTCTTTCTTCATCATCTTGCCCTTCTAAGACACCTTTTATTTTCAAAATATTTTTTGAATTTGGATTAATATCACCGAAACTCCAAATATTATCTCTATAACTTGGTCTTATGTTAGATTCTTTAAATACAAAACCAAAAGGATAATCAGCTTCAAACAAAAAATCTTTTATAACTTTATTGGAATTAGAAAAGATTTCTATATTCATTTCAAACTCTTGCCCAGCCGTAATTCTTTCTGGAACATCAACAACAAAAACAATAGGTGAAGAATCAATAATAACTTCATATTTTCTTTCTTTAAAGAAAATTGCATTTGATCCTTTTGCACGATATTCAACTGTAATAATAATATCTTTTTGATCTCCTTCATTTCCAAATAGAACAGATTTAAAAATATGAGTAGCACTACCCCCAGCAGGAACAGTGTCTAATGTTTTTCTTACTAAAGTTAATTCAGTATTTCTATCATCAACAGAAAGAGTTCCGTTAGGGTAATCTATAATTAAATCAGCTAATTCTAGATCAACGGAATTATTATTCTGAACAGTTATTTGAAAAGATAATTCTTCTCCTCCTCCAACAGAAGACGGTCCTGAAATAGAAATATCTACATTTTCGCTAGAAATTACATTAACTCCTCCATAAAAAACATACAAGGCGACAAAAAAAGATCCTATAAAAAATAAAACAGAAGAAATTATCAACTTTCCAAAAAACGTCATTTTCTTCTTTGGTAATTTATTTCCTTTTTTCATATCTCCGTCTCCTCGCCAATCTAATCTAGAATCAGTTTGTTGAGGTTCATCAGGTTTTAGTTCCTCTTTTTTCCACTCACTATCAACTAGATATTTTCGAGGTTTTAAACTAGCAGCAATCTCTTTTTTCTTTTTCTTCATTTTAAAAGAAAGAGTTCTTTTTAATTTTTCAATTTGAGATAAAGTTTTATTATTTAAGTCATCCATCCTATTAGAGATAAAATTTTTATAGATTTTATCTTTTTAAATTAAATTAATAATATTTTTAAATTATAAACTAATCCTTAGTCTCTAACAGGACAAGTAATTAAATTATAACATAGATAATCTATTAAAATAAATGAGTATTATATAAGGATTCGTTGATATCTTTTATAATTTCTCCGTTAAAATTTCTAATTTCTTGAAGCAATTTTTTATCCCAAGAAGATGTGTTAATTATTTTTTTATAAATATCTTTACCTTGAATCTTCTTTTCTTCGTTAAAGTATCCTAAGTTATGTAAAACTCTAATTAAAACGATATTTTCAAAATCACTAATTTCTTCTTTAGATAATGAACTTTTTTTCAAAAAAGAAATTGAACGCCTAATTATTTTATATAACCTTTCATTATACTTCTCCCCTGCTAAAAGTTTTTTGATTAATACTAAAATACTAATCATTGTTTTTAGCTTATTTTTATCTTTGTAAAATTCATAATAAAGATTTTGTTTATATTCTATATTTGTAATTCGCCAAATGTCTTTTCCTCGCACTAAAGAAAAATTAGAAATTGTAAATTTTTGTAAGCCAAAACGAAGTTTTGATTTTATTTGCCTAACACTTTGAGCAGTAGCTGAGATTAAACCAAATTGTTCTGAAAAAATATAAATAAATTTATTGGCTTCACCGACATCCCCACTACTCAAAACTATTCCTTCTGTATTATAAATTTCATACATTTAGACAGTATACCTTATTTAATTTTAAGGATATAGGCTTTACTTTATATATAATCCATTATATATTTTATTTAGAAAGTTAAAATCAATTTATACAATAATAAAAGGAGTTAAATTATGGAATTAATTTATTGTAAAAAATGTGGAGATTTAATTGATTGGACTATGACAATATCAGTAACAAACAAACGGCGAAATAAAAAAGTTATCGCCTGCTCTCCCTGTTTTAGTTGTGGAATTCTTTATATTCAAAAGACAGGTAGATATCTTTTTACTCTTTATTTAAGAAAAAAAGCCTATTGGAAACACCGGAAAATTGTATGGAAATGATTTTCTTCTAACCAGTTTCTTTAAAAGCCGTCATTGTTTAACAGTGACGGTTATTTTTATTTTATATGCAAAAAGTATTTAAGAGTATAAATCCAATCTTTATCTGTCCCCTCCTCTTCTTTAGTTTTCAAAAACCACTCTAAATAACCCTTATCTTCTTGAGCTACATCTTCCACTAATTTATCAATATGTTTTCCAAATGAAAATCGTCTTATTAAAGATGGCTTTTTAGAAATTTCAATCATTCTATTTAATATATCTTCTTCATTTTCTGTTTTTGCTTTTTCTTTAGCTAGATTTTGAATATGTTTATAAATAGCTTCTAAAACCAAAACGTCTCCATCAGCACTATGAGCAACTACATCTAAATCAACATCATAATAATATCTTAAAAATTGTAAATTATGTTCTGGAATTTCAGCTTTATCATCTAAATAACGAGATAATTTTAAAGTGCAAATGTGATTAGGAACTTTTAAACCTTCATTCTCTAACATTGCGATATCAAAAGAAGCGTTATGTGCTACTAAAATATTTTCATTCAATAATTCCTGTAATTCTTTTGCAAAATCAGATCCTTGAAAAACTTCCTCGTTCTCTACTATTTTATTAGTGATATTAGTAATACTCATTGCTTTAATTGAAATTGGAATCGTTGGTTTAAAATTTTTAACAATCATTCCCCCATCAATTTTATAAGCCACCTGACAAAGTCGGTCTTCTTTTAAATCATTTCCTGTTGTTTCTGTATCTAAAAATATTAATTTTTTCATTGTTTTAAATAATTTTAATTTTAAAGTTATATTCCTTAATTATTATTTCTTTTTGCCCGTCTGTAAGATTAGGATGTCCACCCTCTGCTTCAGTAAATTTAATTTCTTTTATACCAGCTACTCTTTTTAATTCATCTAAAAATCTTTCTAATAATTTTTTACCTGCATCATCACATTCAATCGCTAAATTAATTTTGTCTTGAGCCTGTAATCCAGAATCTTTTCTAAAAATCTGAACATTTCTTAAAAATTCTCTAAAGTCCCCTTCTTCTTCTAATTCAGGAGTAATCCCTAAATCAAGATCAACTTGATTCTCTATATTTTTATCAAAAGTAACCTTTTTTACATTTAACTCATCTTTTATTAATTCTAATAGTCCTTCTTTTGCTTTCAAGTTTTCATTTTTGATAATTAATTCTTGAAGTGGCTGTCTTACTTTAATACCTTCTTTAGCACGAATTTCTAAACCAAGAGAAATAATATCTCTTATAGCTTTCATTTCTGCTAATAAAGTTTTGTCTACCTCAATATCATCATCATTCCAATTCTCTAAATGAACACTTTTATTTTCATCTTCAAAATTATTTTCAATTACTCTTTGCCAAACTTCTTCAGCCACAAAAGGCATAAACGGAGCATAAATTTTAGCTAAATTCTCTAGAATATATTTTGTAGTATTAATTGCGAAATCTTTATCTTGCTGATCTTCCCCTTTAAATCTATCTCGTGACCGTCTCAAATACCAAGTAGATAAATCATCTACAAAATCAGCGATAGGCCTAACAGCTTTATCAATTTCGTAATTATCCATATTTAGAGAAACTTCTAAAGTTACTTCGTTGAGACGAGTTAAAATCCATTGATCTAAAGTATTTTGACTATCTTCTGCTTTTACATCAACCGACTTTTCATTTTTATATAACTCATAAAAAGATAAAACATTTTTAAACCTTAAAATATTCTTTTTTAGAACCTCATCCACACCTTTATCAGTAAAATTTAAATCTTCTGCTTTCATTAGAGGTGAAGATAATAAATAATATCTAACAGCGTCAGCACTATATTTATTTACAACATCCATAGGATCAGAAAAATTTTGTTTTGATTTAGACATTTTTTGCCCATCTTCAGCCATAACTAAACCACTTACTATTACATTTTGATAAGCTGATTTATCAAATAAAGCGACTGATAAAACTAACATTGAATAAAACCAGCCACGAGTCTGATCTAAACCTTCTGCAATAAAATTAGCAGGATAACCAATTCCTTTTTTAGGTTCAAAGATATCAAGATTATCAAAAGGATAATGCTTAGAAGCAAAAGGCATTGAACCTGATTCATACCAACAATCAAAAACTTCTTTAATATTTTTCATCTTTCCTCCACAAGAACAAGAAAATTCTACATCATCAATATAAGGACGATGTAAATCTAATTCATAATTACGATTATGAGGTATTGGAGTAAAATCTAATTCATACCACTGAGCATTTTTAGGCAAACCTTTTTTTTCTTTCAAATTAATTGCCTCTTGTGAATTCATCCCTTGAGATCCCGCTCTCATCAACCAAGTAATATTTTCATGAGCTACTATTAAAATAGTTTTATCAGAATATTTTTCATCTATATTGTATAAAAATTCACTTACTCTATTTTTGATATCAGTAAAATTTTCTCCGTTTTTTGGAGTTTTAATAAATTGTTCTTCTGTATTTTCAAAAAAGTTATCATATTCTGAACAATCTCCCCCACCAAAGTCTCCACTATTTACCTCCTCTATTCTTTTATCTTCAATAATCTCCTTTATCCCTAATTCTTTAGCTAAAATTTCAGCAGATTCTTTAGTACGAAAATATGGGGAGCTAATAATCAAATCAAATTTAATCTTTTTTAATTCCTTAGCTGAAGCTAAAATTTGTTCTTTCCCTTTTTCGGTTAAGTGATGTTTATCACTTGGTCCTTTTGAACAAATATTTAAAATATTATTATCAGCTTCTCCATGCCGAATAATGAAAAACTTATTTGTGCTTTTTGTTTCTTTTTTTATCTCATCAACAGAACCAATAACTTTTATTTTCTCACATTCTTTACATTTCCAAACAGGCAAAGGAGCTCCCCAATAACGTGAACGAGAAATTGCCCAATCTCGCATTCCTTCTAACCATTTCCCCATTCTCCCATCTCTAATATTTTCAGGCACCCATCTAATTTTTTTATTTTCATCAATAATCTTATCTTTTATTTTTGTAGTTTCTAAAAACCAAGAAGATGTCGCATAATTTAATAACGGAGTATGACATCTCCAGCAATGAGGATATGAATGTTCTATTTTTTCTTTTGAAAATAAAAGTCCTTTAGTAGCTAAGTATTTTATTATTTCAATGTCAATTTTTTGGTGATCCTCTTTATCTTTAACCAATATACCTGCAAAATCTTTTATTTCTTTTTTAAATTTTCCTTCCAAATCTACATGATGGACTACTGGTATTCCTTCTTTCTGAGCTAAATTTAAATCATCTTCACCAAAAGCAGGAGCAAGATGAACAATCCCTGTTCCGTCTTCCATAGTTACAAAATCAGCTCCATAAACTTTCCAAGCATTTTCTTTATTTTCAATCTCTTCGTCTAAATAATAATCAAAAACTGGTTTATATTTTTTACCAATAATTTTTGACCCGTCAAATTCTTCTAGAATTTCATATTCCTTATCTTTAAATACTTCACTTAATCTTTCTTTAGCAACAATATATGTTTCTTTTTCTTCTCCATCAGATGCTGAATTAATTTTTACGTTACAATAAATAGCCTTAGTATTTAATGCTAATGCCATATTTCCTGGAAGTGTCCATGGAGTAGTTGTCCAAGCTAAGATAAAAGTCTTAGGATTATCCTCAAGTTCAAACTTAGCGACAACAGATAAATCTTTAATATCTTTATACCCTTGGTTTACTTCAAAGTTTGAAAGAGTCGTTCCACAACGAGGACAATAATGCATTGACTTAAACCCTTCATAGATTAAACCTTTTTCGTAAATTTCCTTAAATGACCACCAAACTGATTCAGAATAACTAGTATCCATAGTTCTATATGAATTTTTCATATCTACCCAACGGCCAAGTCTAGGAATTACTTTTTCCCAATAATCTGCAAAACGAAGCACTTTAGAATTAGCTGAATCATTAAATTTTTCAATTCCAAAATCTTCAATATCTTTTTTTGTAGCTAATCCTAATTCCTCCTCAATAAGATTTTCTAAAGGTAAACCATGACAATCCCAACCCCATTTTCTAACTACTTTCTTCCCTTTCATTGTTTGATAACGAGGAATAGCATCTTTAATTGTTCCTGCTAAAATATGCCCAAAATGAGGGGTTCCTGTTGCAAAAGGAGGTCCATCATAGAATGTAAAATCTCCATTAGGAGCATCTTTTTCTTCTGATTTTTTGAAAGTATTTGATTTATTCCAAAATTCTAAAATTCGTTCTTCATCTAAAGCAATTTCAGATTTTTGCACGATATTTTTATCATTATTATTTTTTTCAGTCATAAATAAAATATTAGCATAATTCCTTTTTTATTTCTATTAAAAAAGCTTCGATTTTTCTTTTTAAAGAAAAATCGAAGCTCCACTTTCTCTAGCTTTTCATACAACGAATTTTTGCGAGGTCTTCAGCATAACCGTAAAGGTGTAGACCTTTAGATTCAACAACCATTTCACCGTCTTCTACTCCAATTTCAGCCGCTATATACTCTTTAAGCGTCTGAATTCCTGCAAGATTTGCGGGTAAACCACCCCATAAATCCCAAGAACGAAAATAAACAAAAAAATGAAGTTTCCCGTCTTGGATACGAGTATCAATGTGTCGTAAACAAGGAGGATCAAGTAAAGTGCAATCTGTTGGATGAGCTACTTGTAAAACCATCTGATTATTCCGATGCCCATACTTTTTATAAACACTTATGACCCGCTCAATCTGGTTAATATATAGCACTCCATTTTCCGAGAAAATACTTCCTTCTTCAACATGAAGGTCAATAATATCCTGTTCCCCTTCAAGCCTCCAACGAAGTTTATCTCCGGTTAGAGGATACCGAGTTAATCTTTCCCCATAAGTATAAGATTCCCCTGGTTCTTTAATAGGAGTCATTACATACTCCACATAAGTCCGAGAATAATTTTCTCCTCCATAAACATACCCAAAATCAACAGGATTAGGAATTCCTAGCGTCGCAGGAATCTCTGGAAGAATTTGAGGAGTTCCGCTACCAAAACCAGGGTCAAGAATATGCCCTATAAAATAGTCATACTCTAACCGAGTTTGTCCGGCATACGAACCTTTATCAATCTTAAATCGACGACCAAATTCTTGAACATCATTAACTGCCTGAAACCATAAATCAGGTAAATCTCTAGCTATAATTTTATGAATGATTAAATCTGACATATTTTTCTCCTTTTCAGTTAAGTTTTAAAGCATTATTTACCGCCTTTTTAACAAACTGCCAAACAATATCTTCAAGATTTATCGCTTTTATAATACAAAAACGACTCTCTTTTCTAGCAAGACTTAAATAACCTTGCCTTAATTTTTCTTGAAAAGAAAAATCTTCTTCTTCAAAGCGATTTTGAGCACTATCCCTCTCTTCATTATCTAATTGTAATTGCACACGATATAAACCAATCGACGGCGGTAAATCAAACAATAATGTTAAATCAGGGATAGGAATTTCAAACATCTGATGAAGTTTTTTTACAAAAACTTCATCTAAACTTCTTGCAACACCTTGATATGCAAAAGTTGAATCAAAATATCTATCGCATAAAACAATATCTCCTCTAGTTAATGTGGGCTTAATAACTTGTTTAATATGTTGAATTCTGTCTGCAACAAAAAGCAGTAACTCTGCCTCTGGGACTAAATCTGTATTATCCGTTGACTTAAGAACCCGACGAATTTGATTCCCGATAAATGTCCCTCCTGGTTCTCGGGTCACAACAATATTATACCCAATGTCTCTTAAGTATTGAGTAAGATTTTTAATTTGCGTACTTTTACCCGAACCTTCTCCACCTTCAAAGGTAATAAACATAACTTCTTCTCCTTTTGTGTTTTTAATTAAATATTATTATGTCAAATGACAACTACATTTCCAGGTTATATATACAAGAAAGCAATAAAGGAAACAAGAAAACTGGTGTTTGAATAAATTCAAACATCAGTCTTTAATAAAAGTTAATTAAAAATTTCAATCTTTATTTTTGATTTTTCTAGTATCTCAAGAGATAACTTATCATCATAAGGATCACAATAAACAATCCTCTTAAACCCAGCGTTAATAACCATTTTTGCACAAATGGAACAAGGTTGATTAGTGATATATAATGTAGCCCCTTTTAAACTAACTCCGTGAAAAGCTGCTTGAATAATACAATTTTGTTCAGCATGAACTCCTCTGCATAATTCAGCTCTTTCCCCACTAGGAATATTCAGTTCTTGGCGTTTACAACCTATATCTAAACAATGTTCCATTCCACTTGGAGCTCCATTATATCCAGTAGTCAAAATTTTCTTATCCTTTACAGAAATAGCTCCTACAGACCTTCTTAAGCAAGTCGATCTATCTTTGATTAAAAAAGCCATTTTCATAAAATATTCATCCCAACTAGGTCTTTTCTTCATTTCTTTTACCTCCTTTTTATGTTTTTAATTAAATATTATTATGTCAAATGACAACTACATTTCTAGGTTATATATACAGGAAAAATAAATAAAAAACAAGAAAATATTTTCTTAAGACTAATGTTACCCTAACGTTGCTACTAAAAAAGAGCGTCGGCTTTGCCGATGCTCTTTTTCTAAGAGTAATTTTCTACCTTATATATAAAATAAAGTGTTTCTATTTCACTTCTACTCCCATTGACTTAGCGGTCCCTTCAATAATCTTCATTGCTTGATCTACATCGTTTGCGCTTAAATCTACTAATTTAGCTTCTGCAATTTCTCTAACCTGAGCTTTAGTAATTGTTCCTGCTCTTTTTACTAAATTTTTTCCAGAACCTTTCTTCTCCCCTATTGCTTTTAGAATCATTCTTGAAGCTGGTGAAGTTTTTGTTCTAAAATCAAAACTTCTATCTTCATAAAGAGAAATGACCACTGGCACAATTTCTCCCATTCTATCTTTAGTAGCAGCATTAAATTGGTTTACAAATTCCCCAATATTAATTCCTGCTTGACCTAACGCAGGTCCTAAAGGGGGAGCTGGTGTTGCTTTCCCTCCTTCAATTTGTAATTTAATTTTTTTTATTGCTTCTTTTGCCATAATAAACTTTTTATTCTTATTCTATTAATCTTAATCATTCAGGAAAATGTATAATACATTTAGAAGCTCCTAAATATTTTAAACTTAAATTCTCTCAACTTGCAGAGAGTCTAACTCAACAGGTGTCTCGCGACCAAACATAGACACCATTACCTTAATCTTTCCTTTTTCCTCATCTACTTCAGAAACCTTTCCTTCTGTATCTTTAAAAGGTCCATCAATTATACTAATCATATCCCCTACTTCAACATCTAGTGTGTGCTTTGTAATATCAGAATTCATTCTTTTCCTTAATTCAGCCATTTCTTTTTCATCAACAGGCACAGGGTTTACACCAACACCTACAAAACCAGTAATTCTAGGAGTGTTCCTTACAACATACCAAGAATCGTCAGTTACAATCATATCTACTAAAACATAACCTGGATAAATCTTTTCTTCTTCTTCAATTCTTTTCCCTCCTTTAATCTTAATCTTTTTTTCGGTCGGAACAACCACATCAAAAATTTTATCTTCCATATCAAAAGACCCGATTCTTTGTTTTAAATTTCGTACTACAGTATTTTCATACCCCACATAAGTATGAACTGCATACCAATTTCTTTTTGCATTTTCTTCTTGTCGTGACATATTTTTTATTTATTAAAAATAAAGTTATCTAAACCTAGTGAAAAAATAAAATCAAAAAAGCCTAGAAAAAAAGCTGTTAATATAGAAACAATAATAACGATAATAGTAAACCAAGTTGCCTGCTTCCTTGTAGGCCAAGAAACATGCTTTAGTTCTCCTTTTGTATCTTTTATATAATCAATTATTTTCATGGTATTTTTAATTAAATTTTCTTTTAAAAAAGCCCCTTAGGGCTTCTTAATTTAACTAAATAATACTTTTTACTGACACAAAAGTCAAGAGATTTTAAGAAAAAAGAAAACCGCTTAAACAGAATCATTTCTCTAATGAACGGTTTTTATAATTATTTAATCTCATATGTAAGATACACAATTGTTTTAATTTCATTTTCTCCCACAGGGATTTCAGGAATTGAAACAGCATTATCCATTCCATAAACCATACTTTTTTCCATAGCAGCATATTGAGGAGGAGTATTTCTCCATGCATTTGATGAATAAGAAACAATTCTTACTAATTTTACTCCTAAATCTTTCGCTAATTCTTTAGCTTTAACTTTAGCTTCATCAATAGCTTCTTGTCTAGCTTCTCTTTCTAATCCATCCTTATCATCAATATCAAAACTAAGACCACTTATATTTGAAATTTCAAAAGAACCAATTCCTGCTAAAATTTTTCCTGCGTTATCAATATCTTTTAATTCAACTGAAACATTTTGGCTTACATCATAAGCAACAAGGGTTCTTTGTCTTTCAGTAGGGGGACAATAACCTCCTTCACAAATCACTTCTTTATTCCACCATTCATAACGAGGGTAAATATTATAACCTTCTGTTTTAATTTCTTTATCATCAATTCCTTCTTTATCTAAAAAAGCTAATACGAGATTCATTTTTTCAGTTGCTTTCTTTTGAGCTTCTTCTACTGTTTTAGATTCTTCTTTTACAGTAAAAGAAAATTTAGCAATATCTGGAACAGCTGTTACTTTTCCTTCTCCTGTTACTGAAATAGTATTTTGAGGTGTTATGTCTTGCCCAATAAATGTATTCTCTCTAAAAGCTCCGTAAGTTTTAACTAACAGGAATAAAGCCAATATAACTAATACTAAAATTGTCGCTCTAATTATTCTAGACATACAAACTTCAAGACACCCTAAACATGTATTATTTTTTTCTTTTTGCATGATATTTTTTAATTAATTATTAATTTAAGACTTGCCCAAGCTCCTAGAATTCCAACTAAGTATTTAGAAATATTAAATGCTTCTACTGAAACACTCCCGTAATATGGGTAAGCAATATAAACCACAATAATTGACAATAATAATATTACCCCTAAAATTCTTTTTAACATTTATTTATTATATCACTATCTAATAAATCCTACCAAGGATATTTTTCTCCTTTAAACCAAAACTGACCTGTTTCTGGTTTAGTTATAGCAAACTCAAAAATATCATTAGCTGACTCTTCTGGGGTACTGGTTGCTTCTTGCCCTCCCATTTTAGTGAATGTCCAACCTGGGCGAATAGCAGATACTATAATCTTATCTTTTAGTCGTAAAGCTAAAGTTTTAGTGTACATATTTAAAGCTGTTTTAGAAATTTTATAACTCGGATAATGATTAGGCATTCTACTTTCTTTCCCTGTTCTATCCATTGAACCTGCTGAAGATGAAATATTTATAAGATGCCCTCCTTCATTTATTTCAGATAAAATCTGTTCCGTAAAATCAATAGTTCCAATTAAATTTATCTCTAAAGTTTTTCTTAATTTTTCTTTTATTATTACAGTATCTTCTTTGTCCAACATTACCCCAGCATTATTTATCAAAATATCTATTTTTTGATTAAAACTCTTAATCTTTTGCGCACAATTTTTTATAGACTTATCTGAAAGCAAATCCATCTGAAAAACTTTTAAATTTTCATTTGAAAAATTAATTTTTTCTTGAAGTGAAGTTCCAATTACAAAATATCCCTCCTTTAAAAATTTTTGAGCTGTCATTTCCCCTATTCCACTATCTATCCCTGTAATTAGAATTATTTTCATTCTTTTATTATATCAAATATTAAAATTTTATTTCTTCAACCTTATTCCAAATACTTGATTTTGTTTCTTGCTTATATAAACACAAAGAATTACATCTAAAAATAAGATTTTCTTTTACACTATTCAGTTCTTCTTTAATTTTTTTAAATTCATTTTTAGGTATCCTTTCCGCAATTGTTAAATGAGGATTAAATTCTTTAATAGACATCCTATAATCACTATAAACATCCTCTACTTTATCTTTTAAAGATTCTATTACTTTCAAAAAAACTTGTTTTATAAAAATATCAGAATTTTTATCAGGAGCAAAAAAGCAACGTTATTCCCTTCTTCAAAATATTTTATAGAATTAAAATTTAAAGAAAAATTATTTACATCTTTTAAAGAACTTTTTAATAAATTTAGGATTTCTTTTTCTGATATTTGTTTTAAATAAAAAGGTGGATAAATAGTTATATGTGGAGATATTTTATAAGTAGTAAACTTAGCGTATTTATTTCTATACTTATTTACTATTTCATTAATATTTTTAGAAGGATTAATTGTAATTAAATATGAATTCATCCCAAAAGTATACCAAAATAAATTAAACACCCCAACTTAAATTCTAAGTTAGGGTGTTTAATTTATATAATCTGGGCGGTGTACGGGGATTGAACCCGTGACGACAGTACCACAAACTGTAATGTTACCACTACACCAACACCGCCATAAATTTATCTCTACCTTCTTTATAATGATGAACGAGATGATGGCAATTATGACATAACCACACTAAATTTTCAACATTGTTGTTATACCTATTTTTATCTAAATGATGAACAGCCATAACTCTTTCGTCCTTATTTCCACACAACTTACAAATCTTAGGTATTTTATTTCTAGTTAAAACACTTTTATAGGAAGACTTTCCCCCATTCCAGTTAGCATGTTTAGGACCAATAAATTCTTGATTTCTCCATTTAGTCTGACAAGATTTACTACAAAAAAATTTACCACTTTTTGATCTACTTAAATTTACCTTACTTTTATAAGATGGTTCTCCACATAAAAAACATTTAATTTCTTTACCTTTTCTTAAACTTATACCTCGACATTTTGCTGAACAAAATCTCCCTTGACCCTTAATAACATGTGAAGGTTTTGTTTGAAACTTTTTATTGCAGATTTCGCATTTTTTTATTAATGGCATTAACTTAATTATACTAAATAGACACGCTTTAGTAAATTAGCCTAGTTGTGGAGATAAACCACAAACATATATATACTTAATTTTAATATAAATAAAAAGTGTCGGCTTTTACCGACACTTTTTAGTTTATTTATTTTTTCTCTTCTTCTTTTTCTGAACTTTCTGTTTCTACTGGTGTTTCAACAGGAGCGTCCATGTTTTCTTCTACAGGAGTCTCTTCTTTTACCTGATCTTCAGCCTTAGCTTTTTCCTCTTCCTCTTTTACCTTTCTTTCAGCTTCTTCTTTTTCACTCTTAGTTGAAAGAGTTACTATCTTCATCTTTCTCATTTGTCTTTTAATTTCTCTAGCTACTTTTTCTCTAATGAAATAAAGTTTTGATCTTCTTACTCTAGATCGTTTAATGATTTCAATCTTATCAATTATAGGAGAAAATAGAGGAAAAATTCTCTCTACCCCAACTCCACTAGCTACTTTTCGAACTGTAAATGTAGCACCTGCTTCATTTCCGTGTTTTCTAGCTAATACTAAACCTTCAAAAGCCTGAGTACGAATTTTTCCTTTTTCTTCAATTTTCACCCAAACACGAACAGTGTCACCAGCTCTTATACCAAGAGCCTTTCTGTCTTCTATATTTACTGATGAAATTTTAATAGTTTCTAAAATCATATTAATATTTTTATTTATACCGCCAAACTTTATCATAATATGAATTAAGTATCAAGCGATAATACTATTTTTTTATTATTTTCAAAGCTTCCTCAAAATCTTCTGGTAAATCAGCTTCTACTTTTATTTTTTCTCCATTTAGTAAAAAAAATTCTATTAAATAAGCGTGTAGAGCTACTCTAGTAAAATCTAAAGCAAAATCTCGTTTAGGAGCATATAATTTATCCCCTACCACTGGATTATTTATAGCTTTCATATGTACTCTAATTTGATGAGTCCTTCCTGTTTTTAAATTTATTTCTAAATAAGAAAACTCTTCATTAAAATTTAAAACTTTATATTCCGTAATGGCTTCTCTTAATTTTCCTTTAGCACCCCTTTGAGCTGACCATTGACGAAAATCTTTAGAACTTTTTCCTATTTGTCTATTAATAATTCCTTCGTCATCTTTTAATTTTCCCCAAACAAAAGTTTTATAAATTTTCTTTATTTCTTTATTTTGAAATTGTTCTTTTAAATTTAAAAAGGCGTCTTGTGTTTTCGCTACAATTAAAGCTCCGCTAGTCTCCCTATCCAAACGATGAACAATTCCTGGGCGCTTAATTTTTGTACCGTCTTGTAAGACCAGTGGTTCTCCAACATTTTCTACTTCTGGATAATTTTCTAAAACCCAATCACATAAATTAGGTTCTTCCGTTCGTCCGTCAAAATGCACAACTAAACCTACTGGTTTATTCACCGCCACAACTTCACTATTTTCAAATAATTTTTCTATTTGCAAATTACTTTTTTTAAAATCATTTTTATTAATAATTCTTATTCCTTTAACCCCAATAATAAACAAACCTAAAATTAATATTTTTAATATATAATAGTCATTTATATTAATAAAGTCTCTAGTCATAGGAGTGATTTCTCCAATAATCAAATGAATGAAAATGCTAATTGGTAGAGTTAAAAACAGCCAATTTTGCTTAGGTATATTAATTCTAATTTTCAAAAATATTTTTGATAATGAAGAAGAGAGTAGATAAATTCCTAAAAAAGCTATTATAAAATCAAAAATAGCATATTCATAAAAACGAAATTGTCTAAGAAATTCTATTAAAATCATAGTATTGAATAGTAAATTACTACTACTTAGTTTTGTGGGCGATGAGGGATTTGAACCCCCGACCTTCGCAGTGTAAATGCGCTGCTCTACCAACTGAGCTAATCGCCCTTTGTTTAATTAACCATATATTATATTTTTTTATAAAAAAATACAAGTTTATTTATTACCTTATTGTGCCCCCGGTAGGAATCGAACCTACATCGAGAGATTAGAAAACTCTTGTTCTATCCATTGAACTACGGGGACAATTTTTACCTATTTTAAACACCCAAAATATACCACTAATTAACCTTTAAATCAACATTAAACGAACACTACCCACACAAGTAAAGCTACAATTAAAAGAGTTATGTAATTAAAATATTTAAAAGCATAATGAGCCATTTGTTTTCCAAATAATTTTACTAAATAACCCACAATAAAGAATCTTAAACCTCTTCCAATTAAAGAAGCTCCAAAAAAAGTTAAAATATTTATGTGAAAAAAACCTGCTGAAAGTGTAAAAACCTTAAATGGAATTGGAGTAAAAGCTGAAATGAAAATAGCCCAGAAAGCGTTCTCTTGAAATAAAGTAGAAACAACCACCATTTGAGTCTGAAGGTTATAGGTATTAATCAAAAACTCCCCTACTAAATCAAAAAAGAAAAACCCAAAAACATAACCTAAGAGACCACCTAGAACAGAAGCAATTGTAGTTAAGAAAGAATAATATATCCACTTAGATCCATTATTTATTAAAATAGCTAATAAGAAAATATCTGGTGGAATAATAAAAAAAGAGGCTTCTGTAAATGAAAAAATAGCTAACCATAATTTAGCATTTTCTCCGTGAGAGTGATTGTATGACCAATCTTTCAAAGACTGCTTAGCTTTATTTAAATATTTAATCATTATTTTGTTTCTCTAAAAATCTATTTAAAATCAAAGCAGCCGCAGAAGCATCATTTTTCTGTAATTTAACTTTAGCATGGATCCTATCTTTTTTTCTAATATTTCTTAAATTTTCTCCTTGAATTCTATCAGCTTCTGCACTAGTTAAAAACTCTGGTTCTAAATGTATTGGTATTTTAACACTTTTTTCTAAGGCTCGCTTAAATTCCAAAATCTTTTTTTGGATAAGGTTGTCTTCTCCGTTTAAATTTTTTGACTCCCCTATTACAATCATCTCAATTCTATCTTCTTCACATATTTTCAAAATATTTTCTAAAAGTTTTTTATCATTATCTAAAACTATTTTAGCAAAAGCTAAATTTCCTTCATCATCAGAGACGGCGATCCCAATATTTTTTCCCCCATAATCAATTCCTAAATATTTCATACTATTTTACTTAATATAAATTCTAATGAGCCCTCTATCTTTTTATTATTATTTAAAATAATCTCATCTTCAATTTCTATTTCTATTATTTCCTTTTCTAATTTTTCAAAATCTACTTTAGTATTTTTTATTTTTCGTTCTCTACTTTCTTCAATCTCTAAAAGTTTTTCTATATCTCTTTCAATAAAAAAGCTTTTTATATTAATATTATTTTCCTTACAAAACTCTTTTATTTTATCTACTAAATTTTTATCGTTAAAAAGTTCTTCAGTTATGATTCTTTTGTTTCCATTTTCAAACAACTCTTTAATTTTTTCAAAAATTTTTATATAAGAATACTGATACATCTCTTTATTTTCAAAACTAGAATTACTTTTCATAAACTCTCTTTTAAAAAAATCTCCAAAAACTACAGGAGCATCTAATCGCCCACCTAATTTTTCAGCTATAGTTGATTTACCACAACCAGGTAAACCTCTCAAAATAATTAACTCCATACTTTCTATTCTACCATAATTTAAAACCTTCTACTTTTGAATATAAACCAAATACTCTTTATTTTTACCCTTTTGACCTAAAATTGGAGATTCTATTATTTCAGAAAAATTTAATCCCAATTCTACAAAATCTTTTTTAATTTTATCAATAACCTCCATTAAAAATTCTTCAGGAACCTTTCCTTTTTTTAATAAAGCCTTGTCTATTTCGTAATGCGGTTTTATTAAAGAAATTATCTCCCCTTTATCCTTTAATAAAGACAAGGCTTTAGGAATTATTAATCTTTGAGGAGTCCAACTTACATCAATAGAAATAAAATCAACTTTCTCTGGTAATTCTACATGAAGCGCGTTAACCCCTCCAAGAAATTCAACTCTTTCGTCCTCTTTTATTTTCCATTCTAGAATATTTTTACCAGTATCAACTGAATAAACTTTTTTAGCTCCATTTTGTAATAGACAATCAGTAAAACCTCCAACACTGCAACCTAAATCAGCACAAATTTTTCCCTCAACATTTATATTAAATTTTTCCAAAGCAAATTTAAGTTTCTCTCCTCCTCTAGAAACAAATTCTGGTATCTTTATATTATCTAAAAATTTATTCATTCCGTTAGAGCTACTTTATTAAAAGTATCTCTAACGGGACAAGTCCCTTACTTTTAATAAATATCTTTAAAATTAAATTAGTAATTTTTAACCCCGCCAAATCTCTAACGGGATTCATCTTAAAAAACCAAAAGATTTGGAGCTATTAAAAGCAAAACTCCAAGTATAATCATCAACACACCTCCTATTAAAGAAGATAAGTTTGAATACTTCTGCCCTACTGCATAAAATTTACTAAAACCATACAAAGCTAACCCTAAGATTAAAAAATCATCAATCATATATGAAAAAGTGTACAAGAAAATATAAAATTGTTCAGTTAATAAACTGAGATTATTTAATTCTAAGATTTTAGTGAAAGCCTGAGGAATTCCGATAGAACAAGCAAACTCAATAATATTTACAGAAAAAGCTACTCCAATTATTCCTATAGCAGTTAAAATACTCATTGGTTTATTTACTAAATTTCGGATTTTTCCTTCTGTTTTAGATTGTTTTTCTAAATCAGTATCACATACTAATTTCCCACGATTCTTCCAATACCTATACACAAAATAAATCCCTGAACTTATCGCCAACACCCCAATCGCAGGAGTTATAATTTGATCTAAACCAATAAAATCCCAAGTTCTAAACCAAAAATTTAAAATTACCCAGTACATTACAGCTTCAGCAAAAATAAACAATCCCGCTACTTGAAACATTTTTTTCTTGTCTTTAATCTGCCATAAAATCAATAAAAAAGTCATCAATACCCACATAGCACAAGGATTAAAACCATCAACTAGACCTAAAGTAAAAGATAAAGAAAAAAGAGAAAAGTCCTTTAAATTTACAATTCCAATAAAAGGTAATTTAAACTCAAAACTTTGTTCTGGGTTAATGTTAATTTGAGGATCTTGATTAATTAAATTATTATTTTTATCAATTAAAGCAATTATTTGCTTACCTGTTATCTCATCAGAAGCAAAACCTTGAAAAATATCTTGTCCTATTATAGTGGTTGGTGTAACTTTTGGTAAATTATATTTTTCAGTTATAAAATCAAATTGCTGTTTATTCCCTTCCTGAAGCACATCAACTATTATTAAATTAAAATCATCTCGTTCTTGAATTAAATTTTCAAAAAAAACTAGTTCTTTAGTACAATGAGAACAACCCTCTCTTTCAAAAAGATAAATATCTACTTTATTAACCTCTTTAACTTGAATATCTTCTGCTTTAGAAACTTGAGGTAGAAAGAAAACCTGAATCAAAAACAATCCTAAAAATATCTTTTTTATCATGAAGCCATCATATCATTATTGTTTTAAATAAGGAACTAAGATAAAATTAGATTAAATAGCTTTTAAAATTACTAATTTAATAAAAAAATAAAAATATGAATTTATTAACATCAAATTTAGAAACTGCACCTATTCCTGTGTGGGCTTTATTATTAATAATGTTATGGGTTTTACCTTGGAAAGGTTATGCTATGTGGTTAGCAGTAAAAAATAACCAAAGAAATTGGTTTATTGCATTATTAATACTAAACACATTAGCTATCTTAGATATTATCTATATTTTCTTTGTGAATAAAAAGAAAAAATAAAGGTAGATTTTTTGTTGAAATTTTGATAGGATAATCTCTGTAATCGACATATAAACTCTACATGGAGAGGTGGCAGAGAGGTCGAATGCACCAGTCTTGAAAACTGGAGTGCCTTAACGGGTACCGAGGGTTCGAATCCCTCCCTCTCCGCACAACACAAATTAAAAACACCAACTTGAGTTGGTGTTTTTAATTTTTAAATCTAATTTTATGCTAAAATATCTATATGGAAAATGAAATTTCATGGGAAGCTTTTGAGTATGAATTTAACCCTAAATCTAATAATTGGTTTTGGGTTATTTGGATTTTAGCTCTTGGTCTTTCTGTTATGTTTTATTTGCTTGGTAATATAGTATTTGGAATACTTATATTAGTAGCAGTTTTTTCTATTTCTGTTTTTGCTAGCCGCAAACCAGATTTAATGATAATTAGACTTAACTCTAAAAAAATAATTATTAAAAACAAAGAAATTGATCTTGATGATCTAGAGTCTTTTTGGATTGAAAATCAAAAAATTTTATTTAAATCTTTAAAAAAATTAAGTCCTTATATTATAATCCCTTTGAGCTCAAGAGCTGATGTAGAAGAAATACGAGATTATTTACTAGAATATTTAGAAGAGGAAGAACTCCATGAATCAATTCTACAAATTTTTTTAGAAAAGATTTGGTCATAAAAATTTTTGTCCTCGTAGTTCAATGGATAGAATATAACTTTGCGGAAGTTAGGACGTAGGTTCGATTCCTACCGAGGGCACAAATTTAAAAAACCCCTAGTTAAATTACTACTAGGAGTTCTTCTCTTAAGAACAAGTTTTTTGTTATTTTTTAGCAAGAGTAATAGCAATAGCACCTAAAAAAGAAACCTTAGCCACTTCTATCAACATCGAGGATGTCGTTGCTAACTGCTCACTAACAGACTCTAAAAAGAACAACGGTATAAACAATATAACAATAATCGCAAAGAGTGTTCCACCAACCCAAAGCATAAAATTTCCAAAATCCTTCATAACAACCTCCTTCTCCTTTATTTTTTAATTATTATTACTTATCTAATTCATAATTTACATGAATAATAATATAATGTCAATAAAAACAAACAGCTCATCTGCCAGCTGGCAGATGATCTGTTATTTTTATATTATCTTATTTAGAAATATTTTTGATTGACCGTGAAAGAGTAGATTTTTTTCGAGCAGCTGTATTTTTCTTTAAAATACCTCTTTTTACAGCTTTATCAATTGCTTTATAAGCTTTTGATAATTCCTCATTAGCTTCTTTAGTTTTTTTAATAGATACTAATTTAACTACAGTGTTAACTGCATCTTTCATTGTTCTTTTTTTCCGCAAATTAAAAATTCTTTTTCTTTCTGAACCTCTAAGTGCTTTTTTTGCTGATTTAATTACTGGCATATGCAAGTATACTACCCCAATCTATCTTAAAAATCAACTGTTTTAAATTTATTAATTTCTACTAAAATACTGGATACAAAATACCGAATACAGTATACTGTAATTAATGATCTCACAATTAACAGGAGAAATATCTTTTCAGGACGAAAATTATATTATTTTAAATGTATCTGGAGTAGGTTATAAATTATTTATAAGCACAGAAACTTTTAAATCTTTAAAAAATACCGTAAAAGTATTAACTTTTTGGACTCATTTAGCTGTTAGAGAAAATTCTATGGATTTATATGGTTTTTTAGAAAAATCAGAAATGAACTTTTTTGCTTTACTTATCACTATTTCAGGAATTGGTCCTAAAACAGCTTTGGGAATTTTAAATGTAGCAAATGTAGATACTTTAATTTCAGCTATTTCCTCTGAAGACACAAGTTATTTAACTAAAGTATCAGGAATTGGACAAAAAAATGCCCAAAAAATTATTCTAGAATTAAAAAATAAAATATCAAAAATTGAAAGTACTACTTCAAGTGATATTCAAGGAGATATAGATGTAATTGAAGCTCTTCAAGCACTTGGTTATAATCCTCAAGAAGCAAAAAAAGCTCTCCAGCAAACTGATAAAAAAATTACAGATGTTGGTAAAAAAATCAAAGAAGCTATTAAATTTTTAGGAAAATAAATTTATGGATAATATTTTATTTCAAATCAAAAAAATAATTCCCACTAAATTATTTAAATTAGGACAGCCTGCCTATCATTATATACTTGCTTTAACTGGAGCTGTTATTTATCGTTTCCCTTCTCGTAAAATATCTGTGATTGGAATAACTGGAACAAAAGGAAAGACCTCTGTGGCTGAATTTGTAAATGTGATTTTAGAAGAAGCTGGTTATAAGACAGCTTTAGCTGGAACTTTACGTTTTAAAATAGGAAAAGAATCTATTCCAAATAAATTCAAAATGACAATGCCTGGAAGATTTTTTATCCAAAATTTTATTAGAAAAGCTGTAAATAAAAAATGTGATTATGTAATCCTAGAAATGACATCTGAAGGAACAAAACAATTTAGACATAAATTTATATCACTTAATTCTTTAATTTTTACAAATTTAGCCCCTGAACATATAGAATCACACGGTTCTTATGAAAATTATTTAAAAGCTAAGTTAAAAATTATCCAAGCTTTAGAAAGATCTCCTAAAAAAAATAAATCTATAATTGTAAATTCAGATGATAAAGAGGGTTTTAAATTTTTAAATATAAATATTGAAAATAAAATATCTTATTCCCTTTCTGAAATTGAACCTTTTGAATTAAAAAAAGATGGTTTAAGTTTTACTTACCAAAACACAAAAATAGAATCCCCTCTTTCAGGAGAGTTTAATATTTATAATATTTTATCTGCAATTAAATTTGCAGAAACTCAAAAAGTAGATATTAATATAATTAAAAAAGCAATTAAGAATTTTGAAATTATTAGAGGTAGAGTTGAAAAAATAAACGAAGGGCAAGATTTTGAAATAATAGTTGATTATGCTCATACTCCAGATTCATTAGAGAAACTTTATCAAGCTTTCCCAAATTCAAATAAAATTTGTATTCTAGGAAACACAGGAGGAGGAAGAGATATTTGGAAAAGAAAAGTAATGGGATCAATTGCTGATAAATATTGTTCTAAAATTATATTAACAAACGAGGACCCTTATGATGAAGATCCTTTGAAAATACTTAAGGATGTTGCTGAAGGGGTTTCTAATATAAAATATGAAACTATTCTGGATAGGAAAGAAGCAATTAAAAAAGCAATTTCTCTTGCTCAGACAGGAGATACAATTTTAATTTCAGGAAAAGGAACTGACCCTTATATAATGGGCCCAAATAATAGTAAAATTGAATGGGATGATGCAAGTGTTGTAAGAGAAATTCTTATTAGTGAATAAGGTTTCTTTTTTATTCCTTTTTGTTTTATAATAAATTTAATTATGGATGACGCTGCAAAATCAATACTTTTTATATTACTAGGTTTAGGATTATTTTGGTTTATTACCGGTGGTCTTAATCGTATGGAAGAAGGTATGTTTATAACTCCCCCAACTTTTGAAAAACCAAGTGAAGTTTATGGAGAAGTTCCTTCTTTTTGGGATTTCTTAAAAAGACCTGCTTCTGAACAAAATCTTTCCCCTGAAGAAAAACTTCAATTAGAAATAGAGCAAGCTAAAAAAGAAGCTGATCAAATAGAATATGATTTAGAAAAAATTAAAGAATTAGAAGATACATCTATTTATAAAAACAAAATAGAAATTAGTAGAAGTTACGGATCTCGTTCTAATGTAAACGAAGAATATATTAAATTAAAAGTAAATAATCTTGGTGGAGAAAAATTACAAATTTCTGACTGGACATTAAAAAGTAAAATGACTGGACAAGAAATTTCTTTAGGAAAAGTAGTTAAATTACCTTATACCTCACAAAATAATTACCTTCAAACTCTTTTTGTTTCTGGAGGTGAAGAAATAATTGTAATGAGTGGAAGATCTCCAATCGGTTTTTCTTTTCAGATTAATAAATGTTCAGGATATTTAGAACAATTCCAAGATTTTGAACCAAGAATATCTAAAAATTGTCCTTTAATTGAAGATGAAAATTTACCGATTATAGGACCAAATGCTTTTAATGACGCTTGTTTAGATTTTATTGATGATATCTCTAGATGCGAAACACCTTTAAATTACCCTCTAGATATGCAAGGTGAATGTAGGAATTATTTAATAACAAATGCCAATCATAATACTTGTATAACTAATTATAAAAATGATTCTAATTTTTATAAAGCAGAATGGAGAATTTTCTTAAATAGAACACAAGAGTTGTGGAAAAAAGATAGAGAGATTATTGAATTACGAGATAACCAAGGTAAATTGGTTGATTCTTATTCTTATTAAATATTCAAAATTCTAAATAAAGCAATTCCTGTCGTTACAGAAACATTCAAAGATTCTTTATTTCCTTTCATTGGGATTTCTGCAATTTTATCGCACTTCTGAAGAAGTTGTTTTGAAATTCCCTTTACCTCATTACCTACTATAAAAGCAGTGGATTTTTTTATTTTGATTTTTTTATAATCAATAGATTTTTTATCTTGTTCTATTCCAATTATTTCTACCCCTTCTTTTTTTAATTTATCAATTATTTTATTTGGCTGAGAAAAATATTCCCATTCAATATCTTTTTCTGCTCCAAGAGCTGTTTTTGAAATAGCTGAAACTTCCCTTCCAAATCTATCTATTGGTTTTGGTGTATAACCACTTAAAAATATTTTTGAAATACCACAAGCGTCTGCAGTTCTAAAAATAGAACCTACATTTTGAGCACTTCTAATGTTATGTAAAATAAGATAATATTTTTGTTTCATCCTGTTAGAGATACTTTATTAAAAGTCTTTCTAACGGGACAAATCCCTTACTTTTAATAAATATCTTTAAATTAAATTATTAATCTTTTTCCCGCCAGATCTCTAACGGGATTCATTTTTTTAGTATAAAAAAATAGTGCGAGTTTTACAACCCGCACTATATACTAACACCTCTTTTTAATAAACAGAGGTATCAACAGGACTACTTTCAAGAATAAAAGAATTTGTTCCTTTATTCTCTTTTTTCCCCATCATCGTCCTCCTCATAGTTTCGGCCGCTGCAATTCCCTCTTTTTCCTTTTTTGTAAAAAGGTTTTCGGGAACTTTATACCCATTAATTACAATAGGTACTCCAGCAATCAATTTTAACTTTGCATTTTGGGGATCAAACTCAATCCCCATCTGTCTTGCAAGCTCACATACTCGTGCAGAAACACGAAAGTATTCAGCTTGCCTTTTAAGACTTTTGCAACGACGTCTTTCCCTCCGTGCTATAACACGAGATTTCTGAACTACTGATACCTTTGACACCTTAGGAGGAACTGAATCGGGCACCAAAACATCTATGGCAGCTAAAGCACCTATAAAAATAACAATGAGCCCGACAAAAATAATCCCAACAACCTTAATCATCTTTTTCATTCTCCTTCTCCTTTTTTATTTAAATTAAATTATTTTAAACTTCTCTATATATAGAGTACCATTAATACATAGCAAGTGTCAAATTATATAATCAAAGCCTAATTTCTTTTTGTTAAAATAGTAGACATCCGATGTCTACTATTTTAACAAAAAGAAAAGGTAATATTTTCCCTATACTCTATTCTACTTATTATGTTATAATAAAAAAATGTTAAACACGTTTCCGGATTTACTAACCTTATCTTTTATAGCTCCTCTTATCTTAAGGATTTTTTTAGGTATTTATTTAATTAAAAACGGATGGAAAGAGATATCCACATACAAAAATAGAAATTTTAGTTATATTAGACTTTTTAAATTATTAAAAGTTTTAGGTGCTTTTTTACTTATTTTAGGATTCCTTACTCAAATAACTAGTCTTTTCTTAATGTTAATAATTCTTTTTGATATTAGTTTTAAAATTAAAAATAATAAATTAGAAAAAAAAGAATTGGATTTATATATTATTATCTTTGGAGTTTTATTGTCTTTAATTCTTTCTGGAGCTGGGTTTTTAGCTATTGATATACCTTTGTAGGAAAATTCTATTGGACTTTTCCTGTTTTTTTGATATTATCTTTTTGTGTTTACATATTATATCCGCCCGTACTTGCCTACCGGCATAGGCAGGGCTCAGGGGTGGAGATGAAAGCGATGTTTAAGAGCTTCCATGGCTTTTAAGTTCATTTAAAAGGTTGTGGAAAATAGTTGAAAACAAAATACAAAATATATATCCGCCCGTAGCTCAGATGGTAGAGCAGCAGCCTTTTAAGCTGACGGTCGCAGGTTCGATCCCTGCCGGGCGGACATGAAATACTTAACCCTAAAGCGCCTAGCTTTAGGGTTAAGTATTTTACTGCTTTTAAATCTCTAAAATAAATTTTTCTAAAGCTAAATCAAATTCACACAAACCTCTTCGTGCATCATGATAAATAGTGACTAAATCTGAACTAATTTTTTTCAATTCTTCTTCTGAATATTTTTTTAAATAACTTTCAGCTTTATTAAACACAAAAGGTTTTAAATTTGCCTCAACAGCATTTTTTGAATTTAAAGCCTGAAACATCACCCTTAATTGCCAAAAAAGAATACCACTTACTTCTTCAGTAGAAATATTTTTGTTTTTTGTTTTTTGATACAAAACCCATAAATCTTTTTTATTTCTGTTTCCAAAACAAGTAGCTAAATCAAAAATATTAAAATCATTAATTTGAAAATCTCCATTTCTAGTAGCAAAAGTTCTTCCTCCATTCTCTTTTAGTGAAAATTCCTGAACTTTTGTAGCATATTTCTCAATCTTCTTTAAAATAGGTTTATTGATTTTTTTCTCTTTAAATAAAAAGATATTTTCTGACTCTGATATTTCTTTCAATTTATTTAAAATAAAATCTTGAGTATCTTTATCTTCAAACAAAAAATCCATTTGAATAATATATTTTTGTTCAAATAAACCTTGCCCAAATAACAATTCTTCTAATTTACTTTCATTAAAATTATCTAAATCTAATTTAAAAAAACTAGCATTTGGTTTTTTAATAAATAATAAATCCAATAAAGAATCTAGTTTTTTCTTAGCTTTTTGAGTATTATTTCCGTACAAAAAATATAACATATTCCTTAAGTATAAAATAAAAAAAAGTAATCGCAAAGCGACTACTTAAATCTTTTATTTTTAATAATTACCACCTCTCTGAATAATTAGTAAAACATTCTTCTTTATCATTTTGGATTCTGTTTTTATCTTTTAATTTATGAGGAGAAATTTGATTTTCACACTCACCTACTTCAAATAATTTATCTCCATTTAAACTTAAATCTAAAGAAATACACTTACCTAAAACTTTATCGTAATGAATTAATAACTCTTCCCATTCATTTTCAACTTTCATTAAACACTCATTTAACAAAACTCTATTTACAGAATTATTATTTAAAAAATTCGTGATAGTAGCTGTATTTTTATATTCTTCTTTTTTAAATAAATCTTCAATAAAATTAAAAACTTTATTTAAAGAGGCACTTTCTAACCCTATATCTTCTTTTTGTAAATATGAATTTTCTGCTCGTGTAACAGCAGCATAATAAATTACTGTAAATATAATTACTAAAATTAAAAAAACAATAAATATAAATTTTAAAATCTTTTTATAATCCATAAAAACAAAAAACTTTTGTATATAAATACATACAAAAGATTTATTAAATTATTTTAAACAATTATTAATAAAGAACTGCTTAAGACAATTATTTTAAACGAAAGGATTTGATTATGCAAATTTAACCAAGGGATAAGTCAAAATTAACTAGATTCCCCCAGCTTTTACCTTGCTTAACACTCACTTGAAAAGTGATTCCATAACTCTGGTCTAATGGTATTATTGTTTCCATTATCTCTTTTATTTTTAAAATATATTTTTTATCAACACCTTCTTTAATTTCAAAAATTAATTCATCATGAACCTGAAGAAGTAATTTAATATCTTTTTCTAATTTATTTTCAGTAATATATTTATTAATTCTTATCATTGCTATTTTTAAGATATCAGCGCTTGTCCCTTGCACAGGAGCGTTAATAGCCATTCTTTCTGCCATTGCTTTAATAAAAGGTATTTTTGATTTTATTCCTTCAAAATAACGCATTCTTCCAAAAAAAGTTTTAGTGTAGCCTGTTTTTGATGCATCATTCTTAACTTTTTCTAAATAACTAGCTACTGTTTTAAAAGTCTCAAAATATTTATTATAAAAATCTTGTGCCTCTTTACGAGTTATTTTTTCTAACCCACCAGAAGCATCTTCCATATTTTGTCTTAAAGAATTAACACCCATCCCATAAATCATTCCAAAGTTCACAGTTTTTGCTTTTCTTCTCATCCCATCATTTACTTTTTCTAAAGGTACTCCAAAAATTTTAGAAGCTACAGCAGAATGAACATCATCTCCTTTTTTAAAAATCTCTATCATATTTTTATCCTCTGACAACATAGCCACAACCCTTAATTCTACTTGTGAATAATCAAAAGCAACTAAGTCAAAACCTTCTTGAGATTTAAAAGCCTCTCTTATTTTTCTTCCTTGTTCTGTTTTGATAGGAATATTTTGTAGGTTAGGGTGATTAGATGAAATTCTCCCAGTAGTCGTTCCTGTTTGTAAAAAAGTAGTGTGAATCAAACTTTTCTGATCAGTTAATTTAGGTAAACTATCAATATAAGTTGATAATAATTTCTTTAACTCTCTGTATTTTAAAATATTTCCAATAACAGGGTGAACTTCTATCATTTTTTGCAACTCAGATTCTTTAGTTGAACGCATTCCTGTTGAAGTTTTTTTTCTACTTTTAGTTTCTAGATTCATTTTTTCAAAAAGAACTTCTGATAATTGTTTAGGAGAGTTTATGTTAAATTCCTCCCCTGTTTGCTTCCAAATTTCTTTTTCTAAAATATTTAATTTTTTTGTATAATCAACAGACAACTCTTTTAAATATTTTAAATCTAATTTAATTCCATTTTCCTTCATCTTCTTAAAAATCGGAATAAGTGGAATTTCAATATTATTATAAACTTCTTCTAAATTATTTTTTTTAATTTCTTCTAAAATTTTTTCTTGAGCCTTTTTAAAAGTTTTTTCTCCTATATAATCTTTTATTTCTTCAATAGAAGTTTTTGTTTTATCAGAGTTTAACAACCACAAAGCAATTGCTGTTTTTTCAAAATCTGAATCACTTACCACTTCTTCTGGTTCCTTAGATTTAGAAATATTTTCTGATTCTTGTCTCCCTTCTTCTTGATTAAAAAATAATGTTCTAGCTCTTTGTAAAAGGGTTCTAAAACCTAAATCTTGGAATAAAGAAATTATTTTTTCCTCACTAACTCCTTCTTTCCAAATTTTTTTTGGTAAAATAAATTTAATAGGAACATTTAATTGAATAGTTGCTAGTTCTTTTGAAAAAAGAGCTTCTTCTTTATTATCTTTTAGTAAATTAATAATTCTTGGCTTAATTCCTTTATCTAAAAAAACATCTTCATCTTTTTCTAGTTTTTTATAGATATCTTCAATAGTCCCAAAATTACAAACCAAAATAGTTGCTATTTTATCTCCTATCCCTTTAATTCCTTTAATATTATCTGAGGGGTCTCCTCTTAATCCTTTATAATCTATCAATATTTTAGGACCAAAACCAAATCTGTCTACAACCGCCTTTTCATCATATAAAATAACATTATTAATTCCTGTTTTAAGAGTATAAACCTGCACTTTTTTATTATCTACTAATTGTAAAGTGTCCATATCTCCAGAAGCAATAATGACATCAATATCTTTGTCTTTTAATTGCTCAGCGATTGTCCCTAAAATATCATCAGCTTCAAAACCCTCTTTCTCATAAATAGGAATATTAAAAACTTTAAAAATATCCCTAGATCTTTCTATTTGAGAAATTAATTCTTCATCAGGTTTTTTTCTTCCAGCTTTATAATCTTTATAAATTTCATGTCTATAAGTTTTTTTAGGTAAATCATAACAAGCCACAATATAATCTGGGCTAAAATCAGAAATTATTTTTAATAACATTGAAGAAACCCCATATAAAGCACCTGTTGGCTCTCCTTTACTTGAACTGAAATCAGGAAGAGCATGATAGGCTCTATGTAGAATTGCGTAAGCATCCAGAAGAACTATTTTTTTTGTATTTTCTTTAGTCATAAATTATTTCTCTTTTATTTTCATCTATAAATTTAAAACTTATTTTCTTTACTTTTTTAGGTAGAACTTCTTTCACCCTTTCTGGCCATTCTATAAAAATAATATTTCTATTATCTTGAATATTTTCTCTCCAATTTAAATTTAATAATTCTTCTCCTGACTCTAACCTATAAGCATCAATATGAATTAAATTTTCAAAACCTAAATTATTATCTTCAATTTTATATTGTTTTTGAATTACAAAGGTTGGACTAGTAATATAATCTTTGATTTTAAAAAAATTTGCTACCGCTTGAGTAAAAGTAGTCTTTCCTGAACCTAAATCACCTGTCAATATTATTATTTCAGCTCTATTTTGCTCCTTTTTTAAATTTTTAACATAAAAATCAGCAAAATCCCTCATTTCTTCTATATTTTTTATAATTTTCTTTTCCATTACCTATTAATAATACCATATTCCCTCTTACTCTCCACATTTTAAGTACTACTTTCCAATCAATCTCTGATATAATATTAACTAAGATTATGTTTGATTTAAAAAATATAAAGGAACAAAAAGATGTCCAATTATTACGCGAACAAGAAGAGGAAGAATTAGCTAAAATTCTTTCTGTTAAATATGATGTTCGTTATATAAACTTAAAAACAGTTTCAATTAAAACAGATGCTCTTAAAATTGTTCCTGAAAAAAAATCACGAGAACTTAAAATAATTGTTTTTGAAAAAGTTGGTAAAAAAATTAAAGTTGCTGTTATTTCACCTAAAGAAACTGAAACCGTTGTATATTTAAAAAAATTAGAAGAAAAAGGCTATTCCTTAACTATTTATATGGTTTCTCATAAAAGTATTGAAAAAGCATGGTCTCGTTATGCTGAAATGTCTTACAATACAAAAACAACAGCTGGATTGGTTGATATTGTTCCAGAAAATGTAGAAAATATTTTTAGTAAAACAACTAATTTAGAAGACCTTAAAGAAATATTAAAAGATATTTTAAATAGTAAAGTTCAACATATTACTTCTCGTTTTTTTGAAGCGATATTAGCAGGAGCTTTAGCTACAGGAGCTTCTGATATTCATATTGAACCTGAAGAAGATTTTATTACATTAAGATTTCGTTTAGATGGTGTATTGGTTGTAGTCGCTAAATTTAAAAAACATTTATATAAATTACTTCTTTCACGAATTAAATTAATTTCAGGATTGAAATTAAATGTAACTAAAAAACCACAAGACGGACGTTTAAGTATTAAATTACAAGAAAAAAGTGTTGAAATAAGAGTTTCTGTTCTCCCTGACGCTTATGGAGAATCTATTGTATTAAGATTATTAGATCCAGCTAATATTTCAGTAACAATAAAAGATTTAGGAATAGAAAAGAATCTTTTTGAAATACTAAATAAAGAAATTCATAGGCCTAATGGAATGATTTTAAATACAGGTCCTACCGGATCAGGAAAAACTACTAGTCTTTATGCTTTTTTAAGGAAAATACATACCCCTGAAAATAAAATAATTACAATTGAAAATCCTATTGAGTATCATTTACCAGGAATTGTCCAAACTCAAATAAATATAGATAAAGGTTATACTTTTCTTGAGGGATTAAAATCTTCATTAAGACAAGACCCTGATATAATAATGGTGGGTGAGATCCGTGATACAGACACAGCAAAAGTTGCAGTTAACTCTGCTTTAACTGGCCATCTTGTTTTCTCTACCCTACACACAAATAATGCAGTTGGAACTTTTTATCGTTTAATAGATTTAGGAATACAAGCAAATATTATTAGTACTGCTATAAATATAATAATCGCGCAAAGACTTGTAAGGAAACCTTGTGAGCATTGTAAAAAAGAAGTTTTAATTGAAGAAAAAGACAAAGAAGAAATTTCTAAGATCTTAGGAGAGATAGATAATGTTGAAAAATATACAACTAATACAGAAAAAATGTTTGTTCCTGTTGGATGTGATGAATGTAATAATACTGGGTATAAAGGAAGGATTGGAATTTTTGAAGCAATTTTAGTTAACGCTGAAATCTCAAAATTACTAGAACAAAATCCTGGAAAAGAAGTTATAAAAACAATCTTCAAACAGCAAGGATTATTATCATTAGCTCAAGATGGAGTTATAAAAGTCTTGAACGGAGATACAACATTAGATGAATTACGAAGGGTTATTGATTTAGAATAAAATTTATGTTTAGATAGGAGATAAGTACAAAATTAAAAACACAATTCTCTAAGTAAAACAAATGCAAAATATTTTTCTAAGGACTTTTTTTAGAAATATTAGTTAAACTAATCACCGAAAAAAACCTCAATCAATACCTTATATTACTTAGAGAATTGTGTTTTCAATAACAAAATACTAACTTAATACATAAATTAACATATATATAAAAATATGTCAAGATTTTAGCTTTCAATTTTCTATTATATGAGTTTTTAACTAATTATTATGTCTTCTCTTAAAGAAATAAAAGAAAATTCAGAAAACGATACTAAAGAGGTATTTTTAGACCAAACTCTACGTCCTGACACATGGGATGAATATATTGGGCAAGAAAGTATTAAAAATAATGTTTTTATTTTACTTAAAGCAGCTAAAGAAAGGAAACAACAACCTGAACATATTCTATTTTACGGACCTCCAGGATTAGGGAAAACTACTTTAGCTTATTTAATCTCAAAAGAGACAGACCATAATATAAAAATCACATCAGGACCAGCTATAGAAAAAGTTGGTGATTTAGCTTCAATTTTAACAAACCTAAGTCCAGGAGATATACTTTTTATTGATGAAATTCATCGTTTAAATAAAAATATTGAAGAAATTCTTTACCCAGCAATGGAGTCAGGTTCTTTAGATATTATTATTGGAAAAGGTCCTTCCGCAAGAACAATTCAATTAGAACTTCCTCCTTTTACTTTAATTGCAGCCACTACAAGAATTTCAATGTTATCTGCTCCCCTACGCTCTCGTTTTTCAGGGGGAACTTTTAGGCTAGAATTTTATTCTGATGATGAAATTGCAAAAATAATAGAACGTTCAGCTTCAATATTAGAAGTAGATATTAATAAAGAAACATCTTTAGAGATAGCAAAACGAAGCCGTTTTACACCAAGAACTGCTAATTTTCTTTTAAAGAGATGTCGCGATTTGGCTCAAGTGAATAAAAATAACTTAGATGAAAAAATAGTTAACGAAACTTTAGAAATGTTAGGAATTGATACTTTAGGACTATCTCAATTAGACAGACAAATTTTAGAAACAATTATTGAAAAATTTAAAGGAGGCCCTGTTGGACTAGGAACTATTGCTGCTTCCCTTTCAGAAGAAGCTTCCACACTGGAAGAAGTAAATGAACCTTATTTAATTCAACTAGGTTTAATTGAAAGAACTCCTCGAGGTCGTTCAGTTACTGAAAAAGCTTACCAGCATTTTAATATTGATTATCCTGAAAATAAACGATAATTTAATTGAAAAAACACTAAAATTCAGTATACTTAATACATAATATTTAATACTTAATATACACATATAATCATGTCTGGACATAATAAATGGTCAAAAATTAAACATAAAAAAGCAGCCACTGACGCTAAGAGATCAAAAATATTTTCAAAACATTCAAAATTAATTACTGTTGAGTCTAAATTAGTTGATGGAGATATAAATTCCCCCGCTTTAAAATCGGCTATTGATCAAGCAAAAGCAGTAAATATGCCTGCTGATAATATTACCCGTGCAGTAAAAAAAGGGACAAGTGCTGACGCTGTTAGTATGGAGGCTATTACTTATGAAGCTTATGGTCCTGGAGGTTGTGCTTTTATTATTGAAGCCTTAACTGATTCTAAAAATAGAGCAGCGGCAGAAGTTCGTCATACACTTTCAAAAAACGGGGGTTATGAATTAGCAGGAATAGGTGCTGTTACATGGGCTTTTACTAAAGAAGGTAATAAATGGACAGCCCAAAACACAGTTCCTCTTTCTGATGAGGATATGGAAAAAGCTGCCAAACTAATTGATTTATTAGAAGACAATGATGATGTGCAAGAGGTTTTTACAAACATTAGCGAAGACTAATGTTTGTAAAAACCTTAATTTTCAATTTCTAATTTCTAATGATTTAATTTCTAATGTTTGAAACATTTATTCATTGATACATTTTGTCATTGTTTGAAAATTGAAAATTGAGAATTGAAAATTTATTTATCTAAAAACTCTATTCCGTTTTAATTTATCTAAAAACATCTTATACTTATATCTATGCGAATTATATCAATTGATCCTGGATACGAACGAGTTGGAATAGCTATTTTAGAAAAAGAAACTTCTTCTAGTAAGGAAATTTTACTTTATTCTGATTGTTTTCAGACTGACAAAAAAGATTCTTTTGAAACTCGTTTAAAATTTATCGGGGAAGAACTTGAAAAATTAATTAAAGAATATAAACCAAAAGCTCTCGCTATTGAATCTTTATTTTTTAATTCCAACCAAAAAACAGCTTTAAAAGTTTCAGAAGCAAAAGGAGTTATAAAATATATGGCTTTAGCCCAAGGATTAGGAATTACAGAATTCACTCCTCTTCAAATTAAAATAGCTATTACTGGATATGGGCGAAGTGATAAAAATCAAGTAACCACGATGCTCCCCCATTTAATAAATATTGAAAAAAAGGTAAAATATGATGATGAGTATGATGCGATTGCAATAGGACTTACTTATTTTGCGTGTAATCCAAATAAATAATATGGAGAAAATAAATTTTTATTCAAATACACTTACTTTAATAATTATAGTTATTATAGGTTTTTATCTAGCTTATTTATACGGAAGAAAAACTAAAACATTTAAATGGAATGAATATATTGCGTTAGTTATTCCCCCAACATTAATAGTTGTTTTTTATTTATACCTAGAAGGTATTAATATAATTAAATTATATTTTATAAGTGCTATTATTGGATCAATATTAGAATATTGTTTAGGTTTAGCTTATCATAAAACCCTTAATAAAAGACTTTGGACTTATAATAAATTAACAAAAAATGGTTACACTAGTTTATTATCAATTCCTTTTTGGGGAGCTGCGGGAATTTTATTTTGGAGACTAAGTGTTATAGTAGGATTATAAAAAATTAATAATGAAAAAAGATTTAACAAAAAAAATAATAGTCCTTTTATTTATTTTCTCAATGTTTTTTGGAGGAATAATTTTTTTATGGGTTTCCACTTTTAAAATTCCTGACTTAGATACTATTTCAGAAAGAAGAATATCTGAATCAACAAAAATTTACGACCGCACAGGAGAAGTTCTTTTGTATGACTTACATAAAGATACTAAGAGAACAATAATTCCTTACTCTGAAATTTCTTCTTTTATTAAAAACGCTACTGTCGCTATTGAAGATGCTGAATTTTATCAACATAATGGAGTAAAACCAATGGCTTTTTTACGGTCAGTTTTAGCTAACTTAAAAACAATGAGTTTTAGCCAAGGAGGTTCTACGATTACTCAACAAGTAGTTAAAAATTCAATCTTAACCACAGAGAAAAAAATCACCCGTAAATTAAAAGAGTGGGTTTTAGCTTATAAACTAGAACAAATAATGACTAAAGACGAAATTCTCGCTTTATATTTAAACGAAGCTCCTTATGGTGGAAATATTTATGGAATTGAAGAAGCCTCATTAACTTTTTTTGGTAAAAACTCAAAAGATTTAACATTAATTGAGTCAGCTTATTTAGCAGCTATTCCTCAAGCCCCAACTTTTTATTCTCCTTATGGAAATAACAGAGACCGATTAGAAGTTAGAAAAAATTTAGTTCTTTCTCAGATGTTTAAAAATAATTTCATAAATGAAGAAGATTATTTAGAAGCTATAAAAACCGAATTAGAATTTAAGAAGCAAGAAGTAATGGGAATTCGCGCTCCTCATTTTGTAATGTATATTAAAGGATATTTAGAAAATAGATATGGAAAAAATGTAACAGAGGAAGGTTTAAAAGTTATCACAACTTTAGATTATGACCTCCAAGAAAAAGGTGAGGAAATTGCAAAAAGATATGCTTTAGAAAATACAGAAAAATTTAATGCTGAAAATGCTTCCTTAGTAGCGATTGATTCTAAAACAGGACAAATTTTAACAATGGTTGGTTCTCGTGATTATTTTGATAAAAATATTGAAGGTAATTTTAATATTGCTTTAGCCCATCGCCAACCAGGGTCAGCCTTTAAACCTTTTGTTTATGCAACTGCTTTTAATAAAGGATACACGCCAGAAACAATAGTTTTTGACTTACAAACAGAATTTTCAACAACTTGTAACCCAGACGGAACTCCTATAAATCCAGATGAAACTGAGGAAGATAATACTTGTTACTCCCCCACTAACTATGATGATATTTTTCGCGGACCTGTTTCTTTTAGAAACGCCTTAGCCCAATCAATCAACATTCCTGCTATTAAAGCTCTTTATTTAGCAGGTCTATCAGATTCTTTGCAGGTAGCTAAAGATATGGGGATTGAAAAATTAGGAGATATAAATCAATATGGTTTAACTTTAGTATTAGGAGGTGGTGAAGTTTCTTTATTAGATATCACAAATGCTTATGCAACTTTTTCTAACCAAGGAGTTAAAAACCCTACAGTAGGAATTTTAAAAATTGAAGATAAAAATGGATCTATAATTGAAGAATTTAAATCTTACCCAAGAAGAGTTTTACCTGAGCAAACAGCCTTAATGATTTCTGATGTTTTGTCTGATAATAAAGCAAGGACTCCTGCTTTTGGAGCTTATTCTCCACTTTATTTTGGAAATCAAAGCGTTGCTGCAAAAACAGGAACAACTAATGATTATCGTGATGCTTGGATAATTGGATATAGTGATAAAATAGCTTTTGGAGCTTGGGCAGGAAATAATGATAATACATCAATGGAGAAAAAAGTAGCTGGTTTTGTGGTCGCTCCTATGTGGCACGATTTTGTAGTGGAAGTATTAAAAAAATACCCAGCAGAAAATTTTGAACAAGCTAAAAAATTACCTTTAGATGAAATTAAACCTGTTTTAAGAGGTATTTGGTTAGGAGGAGAAACTTATGTTATAGATAAAATATCAGGTAAATTAGTTAGTGAATATACTCCTGAAGAATTATATGAAGAAAAGGTTGTGCAAAATATTCATTCTATTTTATATTGGGTAGATAAAAATAACCCTCTAGGTCCAAAACCGACAGCTCCTGAAAATGATATGCAATTTGAGAGATGGGAATATAGAGTAGCTGAATGGGCCTTAGATAATAATTTTAGCACTTCTACCGTTACTCAAATACCGACAAGTTATGACGATATTCACAAACCTGAATACCTGCCTAGATTTGATATTATTACTCCAAATACAATGATAACTTATGATAAAAATAACCAAATTAATGTAATTATTTCTAAAACATACTCCAAATACCCTATTCTTAAAAAAGAATTTTATATTAATGGAATTTTTATTGGATCTACACAAGCAAATAAAAATTTCTCATTTATTCCAAATAATATTATTAATATAAAATCAGTAAATACATTAAAGATAGTTTTAATTGACTCTGTTTATAACAAATCAATTAAAACTATTGAATTTAAAGTACAATAATAATTTAAATTAATATTAAATAAAAGGTCGGAGCAAAGCTCCGACCTTTTATTTATCCTTATTTTAAGCCCTGCTAAATGGCTCACTTTTTTGAGCCATTTAATTTATCTTTTGATAATATACTGAACGTCCAATTTCTCCCTTTTGCTCAATTAATTTTTTATCTTCTAATTTTTGAAGATATCTAGTAGCTGTAGAATCTGAAACATCTAATAATTCCTCTACATCGTTATTAGCTACTCTACTTTTTTCGTTTATTAGGTCTAAAATCTTTTCTTCTTTTGTGCCTAGATTATTATCTTTAGAAAACTTACCTTTATTTAAATAAACAAAGACTCCATAACCGATTATTATCCCTAATATTATATAAATTAATATCATTATTATTTATTCATTGGCATCACTAGATATAAAAATTGATTATCTGATACTCCTCTAATGATCATAGGTTTACCTATATTATTAAACTGAAGAACTATAGAATCAGTATGAATAGATTGGAAACAATCTGTTATATATTTATAATTAAAATTAATGTTTAAATCATCTCCTGACAAAGAAGCTGATAAATTATTTACATTTTCCCCTACTTCGTCACTCTTTGATTTTATTTCAAACTTCTTATTATTAGGTTCAATATTAAAATTAACTTGATTAAACTTATCTGAAAAAATATTTATTATTTTAAAAACTCTTATAAAATCTTCCATTAAAACTACAACTTCAGTAGTAAATTCTTTAGGAATTAATTGTTTATAATCAGGAAAAGAACCTTCAATAACTCTAGAAGTTAAATAAATATTATCATAATTAAAAGAAATCTGATTTTTACTTATTTCAATATCAATATCTCCTTCAACATCTTCAAATATTTTAATTATTTCGGGAACATTTTTAAAAGGTATTAAAATATTATTAATTTTCTCTTTTGAGATTATAGGAATTTTAGTTTCAGCTAATCTAAATGAATCTGTGGCCACAAAATAAACAAAATCTTCCTCAATATTTATACAAACACTTGATAACTCTGGTTTTATACTAGAAATAGAAGAACTATACCAAACTGATTTAAGACCTTTGATTAATTTTTTAGAATCTAAAGATATTTTGTTATCCCCTTTTATTTTAGGTATGGAAGGAAAATCTTCACTTGTCTGAGTTTTAATAGTAGAAGTATTACTATCAGTAATAATATATAGGTTATTATTTTTAATTTCTAAATTAATTTTTTCATCAGAAATATTAGATAATAAATTTTTAAATATAGCTCCAGGAACAGCTATAATACCTTCTTCTGCAATTTCAGTATTAATTGATATTTCTATTCCTAAATCTAAATTAGTAGCTTTAAAAATTAATTTATTTTCTTTAGCTTCTAGTAAAAGAAAATTTAAAATTTCTAAATTTAAATTTTTACCAACAATTTTCTCTGTCTTAGAAACTGCGTTTATTATTTTTTTTGTAATACATTTTAATTTCATAATATGTTTATATTATATATATATTATATTTATTATATATATAGACTGTGAATAACTGGATAAGTCTATTTTTCTTTTATTTTATATACTCATTTAATGATTTATTTAGTTGATAAGTATATGAACTACTTTTAATTAAAGGTGGATAATTTAAAAAATGATAACTTTTAAATACTTTTTACTTTAATTAAGAACACTTTATCAGTAAGTTATAAACAGGTTTATTAACTAAACATTGAACGAATTTGTTCTAACTCTTGTGATAATAAATTATTATTTTTTAAATTATTTCTAATTTTATCACAGGAATGTATAACAGTTGTGTGATCACGTCCTCCTAATTTCTCCCCTATTGATGGATAAGATACATTAAAATCTTCTCTTAATATATACATTATTAATTGTCTTGGTCTAACTATTTCTTTTTTACGAGTTTTCTTACATATCATATCTTCCTCTACATTATAGAAATTTGCTACAGTTTTAATAATTTCTTTTATAGAAACATTTTTATTAGAATTTATGTTAATTTTAATTAAATTACGAACTTCTTGTAAAGATAATTCTTTCTTCTTTAGTTGTGATTGGCACATAATTGAGTTAAAAATACCTTCTAACTCACGAATATTACCTTTAACTTCTAAAGCAACATGATTAATTACTATATCTTCTAAGTGGAAATTATTTAGTTTAGTTTTAGATTTTATAATAGCTATTCTTGATTCCGTATCAGGAACTTGAATATCAACAGTCATTCCAGCACTAAATCTAGATTTTAATCTATCAGCTATATCAGCTATATGATTAGGATGTCTATCTGATGAAAATATAATTTGTTTATTGTTATCATATAGATAATTAAAAAGATGGAATAATTCTTCTTGAGTTCTTTCTTTATGAGTTAAAAATTGAATATCATCCATAATTAAAATATCATATTTACGATACTTTTCTTTAAATAAATTGATTTTATTTTGTTGAATAGACTGGATACAATCCATTGAAAATTTTTCAGATGTTGTGTAAAAAACTTTTTTGTTTAATTTTTTGAATTCATTCCCTAATGCTTGTATTAAATGTGTTTTACCATAACCAGTTTTTCCATATACAAAAAGAGGGTTGTACACAACTCCTTGTTTCTTTAAAACAGTTTGAGAAGCTACATAAGCTAACTCATTAAAAGTTCCCACTATAAAATTATTAAAAGTATAACGAGGGTTTAAGTTATCTTTTTTATTAATAGATATAGTTTCTAAAGGTAGTTTGTTATTAATACTTATATATTGTTTAGTTAAATCCTTATTGTCTTTTGTTTGAGCGTTATTTATAATATATTCAACTGCTCGTATGTTGTTTTCTATATTTCTTAGTATTTTTAAAATATATTTATTATATTTTTCATATAACCAGTTTTTAACAAATTCATTAGGAACTCCTATAAAAATAATTCCACCTTCATACTTAATTATAGTAGTATCTTTAAACCATGTATTAAAGTTTGCTTTAGAAAGTTCTAACTCTAAACTATTTAATACTTCTTCCCATATTTTTTTATTTTCTGCAGAAGGTTCCATACTTTTATTTTAAAATAAATTATATTATTAATTTCAGTATTATAGAACTAGTAAAAAGTGGATTAACATGTTCTTAAGTTGTGGATAACTTTTATAAGAACAAAAAACTATTAAGATTTATAAAGTTAAAAATAAAAAAATAACAAGCTTTTACTTGTTATTTCTTATGTATTTGAATTAAATTAAAAACTAAACAGAAATTTTAGATCTTCCCTTTCTTCTTCTATTTTTAAGTATTTTTCTACCAGCTTTAGAAGCGCTTCTTACTAAAAAGCCGTGAGTTTTATTTCTTTTTCTGTTTTTTGGTTGGTATGTTTGTGACATAGTGGTGGAAAGTATAATGTAAAATAGTAAAAAAAACAAGGGTTTTATTTACTTTTAACTTTTAACTTTTTACTTTATACTTAATTTAATGTTATCTAAAGAAAAAAGAATAAATACTATTTTATTTGATGAAATATTAAAATTAGGAAATAAAAGATATTTTAAATATTTCTATATTTTGGTTTTAGAAAATGATAAACAAAAAAATAGTCATATAGCTTTTGTTGTGCCAAAAAAACAATTTAAAAAAGCAATAGATAGAAATAATATAAAAAGAAAATGTTCAGGGATAATAAAGGATATTTATTTAAATATTCCCTCTTCTTTAAATATTATCTTTTTTTTAAAAAAAGAAATAGAAGAATTAAATTTTCAAGAGTTACAAAGTGAAATAACAAATAGTTTAAATGATTTTTAATTTTTTTTACTCTCTCACTATTATTAATTTTGTTTAAATAACCTGAAAACAATATTTTTAATAAATTTATATAATATTACTTTATCATTTTCTATATTAATAATAGTGAGGGGCTGCAAGATTTTTGTATTAAAAATCTTTTGCTTTTTAGGTGTGAATGAGATATTATAATCTCTATGATATCTAATTTATTTAATACATTATTTTTTAATCCTATTTACAATGGATTAATTTTTTTAATGTCCAGTTTTTCTTGGTTAGACATGGGAATGGCTGTGATATTAGTAACTATTTTAGTTAAATTATTAATATTTCCTTTAACTAAGAAGTCTATACAATTACAAATTGCTCAAAAAAAGATAGAACCAGAAATTAAAAAAATTAAAGAAGAATTTAAAAATAAAAAAGAAGAGCAAGCAATGAAAATAATGGAATTATATAAGGAAAACAACCTTAATCCTCTTTCAGGTATTTTAATTATGTTTATTCAAATTCCTATTATTTTTGCTTTATATTTTGTATTTCTGAAAGGAGGTTTACCTGAAATTAACACTGATATTCTTTATTCTTTTATAAAAATTCCAAGTGATGTACACACAATTTTTCTTGGGATTATAGATATAACAGAAAAAAGTTTATTTTTAGCTATTTTAGCTGGTATCTCTCAATATATTCAAATTCAATTAATATTACCTAATATTAGCTTAAAATCTAATAATAAAGAAAGAGATTTTAAAGAGGATTTAATGAAAAGTATGAGTTTACAGATGAAGTACGTAATGCCTGTAATAATTGTATTAATTGCTTATAATTTACCCTCAGCTATTGCATTATACTGGATAACAAGTAATATATTTATGATAAGTCAGGAAATTTTTGTTAAAAGAAAGATGGAAGCAGTAGAAAATTAAAAATTTTCAGATTTAGGATTTAGGAATTAAGAAATAAAAAATCGCAAAGCGATTTTTATCCTAAATATTAAATCCTAAATCTTGAATCTATCTATCGATAGGTAGATAATTAAATAATATGGAAAAGCAGATAGATATAATAAAAGAGAATATTGAATTGGTTCTAAATAAATTATGTATAGATTTTGATGAAATTCAGTTTGTTGAAAAAAATGATTTTAATAAAGGTTTTAAATTTATTATTAAAACAAATGATTCAGGTATCTTAATTGGAAATGAAGGAGCTAATATTTATGCTTTTAATCATGTTGTTAAAAAGATAATTTGGAAAAAAACTTCAGAATTTAATGAAAAGATTAATTTTTTTATAGATGTAAATGATTATCAAAGTAATAATATTGATAAAATTAAGAAAGAAGCATTAAATGTTGCTACAAAAACAGATTTATTTAAAAGAGATATAGAAATGCCAGCAGCTAATTCTTATGAAAGAATGATTATCCATGCGACTCTAGTTGATAATGATAAGGTTTATACAGAATCTATTGGTGAAGGAGAATTCAGAAGAGTGGTAGTTAAACCGAGATAAGACTTAAAATTCAAGATTTAGGATTTAAAAAATAGGCTTTGGCCTATTTTTAAAAATTAAGAATTTAATTTATTCTCCCGCTAAAGTTCCAGAGAATACTTGTAACCCCCATAAAGAGAAATCTTTTTTATTAATAAAGATTAAATAATCATCTTTATCTGTAATTTGTAATTGAGTAGCGTCTATTCCCCACCCCTCAGAGTCTGTTAAAGAAACAATTTTAATTGGTTTATTTGTTTCAGTATTTATAGACCATATTTCATCAGAAAATAAGATATTTCCTTTATACCAATTTTCTAAACTATAATTATAGATTTTTTGAGAAGGAATACCACAATATAGATTCGGAGTATCTTTTCCCCAAACACATTTTTCAGGGAATGTTCTGATAGGAAGATCTGTATTTGTTTCGCTTTCAAAATCATAAAGAGATAAAGTTAATCCAAGTTTTGTATTTTGAGAATACAAAATATCTAAATCTTCATTTAAGAGAGTAGAAAGATTTGTTCTTTTTCCTAAAATTTTACTAAATTTCTTAGTTATAGAATCATAGATGAATAAATATCCTAATATATTTTCTGTTGATTTTGTTGTGAAAGCTATTCTTCTATCATCTATATTATCTATTCCCCATTCTCTCAGTGGTGACGTGAATAATTGTTTTGGTTTTGTGTTTTCTATATCAGTAAGTATCACATCTGAATTAGAACCAGAATCTACTAAATAAAATAAATCATCATTAATATATGTAATGTTTTGTATATTATCTTGTAAATAAACTCCATCTAAGTCCATATTAGTGCTAGTAGCGTTAGATGTCAGAGTGGCTGAATAAGTTTTTATTACATCATTATCTAAATAATTAAAGAATAATGTATTTTCATCTAACCAAGTTGTTGTATTTATTTTAGGGATAGTTTTGTTTGAAATTCTTTCTAAAGTTAATGAATTTGTTTTAGTTTCATAAATATGTCCTGTCATTTTTTCCATATAACGGATAGTATAAAAATCATCTTTTTCTATAGTTTGTTTAAAAATAATTGCTCCTGCAACAGGGTTGTCTGATATTTTTCTTAAGATTGGTATTGGGTTATTTGGATCTTGGTTATTTAAATAATCAGGATTGTTTCCTAAATTACCCCAGTCGTTCCCTAAACTTATATTTTGAACTTCATCCACCGGAAAAGATCCTATATTATCTGAACTTTGGTCATTATTATTTTCTTTGTTAAAAAAAATAAAGTAACTAAAAATTCCTACTATAAGTAAAATTATAGTTACTGTAATTATTATTTTTTTAATATTTTCATTTTGCATTAATTTAATATTAATTAGAAGGATTAGTTAACATCATTTGGGCATATTTAATAGCATTAATATAACTAATTTCTTCACTAGAAAGTAAATTTAAAGGAACTGTAATTCTATTAATTTCTATTGGAACATTACCTGTAGCTTTAATACTTAAAGGGGTTTTAATATTTATACTACCAGTGTGTACTTTCCAAACAGGAATACCTAATTGACTAGCTAATTCTTCAGCTCTTGTGGAAGTGTTATAGTCTGATGAATTAGGGTCTGTAGATGCATTGGTATTATTATTTTTAAGATCAAAATCATCCGTGTTGTTTGGGTTTTTGTAAGGGTTTGTCGGATCAGTATTTGTTTGATTATCTACATTTGGATTGTTTGTTGGGTTATCTTGTGGGTCTGGGGGAGGAGTAGTTCCTACAGGTGTTCCTCCTGGTTTATCTAAGTTAAGATTAAAATCTGTTAAACTAGTATTAATTGTTTTTAAGATTAAAAAGGCGGCTAAGGCGACTAGTAAACCTAACAAAGCATCTTGTATCTGTTTCTTAGCGTCATTTTTTGTATACATTGTTTCTGAAATAATATATTTAAAACCTCCCATTACTATCATTAATACAGCTAAAACAGAAGCTAAACCTATCGCTAAATTAAATATATTTTTTAAATAATCTCCCAAAGCAGCATCACTAGTTACTTTAGTAGGACCACCAGGTAACGGTGTTAGTAATTCATATTCAGCAGCAGAATCAACAAGTAAAGGATTAACTGAAAAAACACCAAATAATACTATTATTATAATAAGTATTTTAGAAAAATTTAATATTTTTATTTTATTTTTTAAAATCATATTTTATTTAAAATTTAATTGAAAGTCATTTTCAGTAAATAATTGGAATTTTTTTATATCTGAAATTTTAAAAGATATAAAATAAGACTCTGTCCCCTCTCCCTCTCTACGTAGAGTAATATCTTCTTTGAAATCATAAACTGGTTTATTGTTTACAAGCCATTCGTATTTAATATTATCTTTATTATATAATGAAAAATAGAAAGGATAAACTTTTATTTTTATTTCTTCAGAATATGTATTAGAGACAGGAAAGTATTTTAAATTTCTATTATTTAATATTCCTAATAAAGGGTGGTTTTCGTAGAAAATTACTTCTGGAATATTATTTCGTATTAAAATACTTTTTTTGTTTTTAATTATTCCGTCTAGAGTTGTTACTTCAACTGAAATCATATTATCTTTAAATAACCCAGGTCCTACAATAGAAAAAGAATCTTTTCCATAACCAGAATCACTATTGGATATTTTCCAATCTTTTTTCCATAAATAAATTAATTCTTTAGGGTCTATTTTAACACCATTATTATTTATAAAATTAGGAATAGCCACTATTTTAACCGTAGATTCGTGGGTATTTAAAGCTTTTCCTTTATAGAAAGGAGGAGTAAATGTATCTGTTTCCCAAATTAAATCTAATTCAGTAGGAATAATCTTAAATGTTTTTATTAATTGACCTATATCTGAAGAAGTTACCTGAACACTTAGGTTTGTAGTTTCTCCAAAATTTTTAGTTCTAAAATTAAATTCTTTATTTCCTATTCCTTCTGATTTTAAAACTCCATCAATAAACCAAGAAATTTTTGCTTTATAAATATCAGTTATATATATTTCTGTTGTAACAGTAACGTTTTGGTAAGCTGAAGGAAATGCAGGGTTTAATTTAATGTTTATGTCTTGATTATTCATATCTAAATCAGCTTTAGATATTGAAAATAATCCTAATAATAAAATTATTATAAAAGATTTACATATTATTTTTTTAAGTTTTGAATTAAGCATTATTTTTTAAAGTTTTTGTAAGTAGTCCTCCTATTTTATCTTGATTTTCTCTTGATAATATTTCCTTTCTATCTAGTTCATCATCTACTCTAACAATTACATAAGTTAATACTATCATAATAGTTAATCCAGGGAAAAAACTAAAAGTAACCTCTATCATTGGTGTTATTGTCCAAAGTGCTAACATCCTTAACCCTCTATCAAGAAGACCTACTCCTTTTATTTTAAGCCATATCCAAAAAATAAGAAATGCTGGGATAGCTAATAAAGAAGATAATATCCAACCTAAAAAAGGGATAAGATCTAATAGAGCTTGAATTCCGTCAATAGTCATAGCTGTTAAAAGCATAAGAATGAAACTTATTTTACTTATTCTGTAATTATATTCTTCCATAATTTTAAATAAAGATTATATATTTGTTTTATATAATTATTTTTGTGCTTCTTCTAATTCTTTCTTTGCTTTTTTAATATTTAATATTTGTGAAGGATCAGAAGTAATAATTTGATCTTCTGTATATGAAGCAAAAATTTGAATAGCAATATGCTTCATTCCCACAAAGAAGATGCCCTCTCCTACTTTTGATTCCAATAATAAATATTTTTCTTCATCCGTTAAATTAAATGTTTTTTGAACTAAATCAATACTTGTTGGGGATTGTTTTAAGAGTAATTGAATAGATGAGTTTGTGATAATCGGCATTCCATAAGGAGAAGATAAAAAGTCATTTACATCTTGAGTGACAGTTGATATCCCTAAATAATACTTTCGTCCTCTTTTAGCTAACCCAAATAAGAAAGAAGCTGTGTCTTCTGTTTTCATCATCCACCAAGCTTCTTCAATTACCAATAATCTCTTTTTCAAATTCTTTCGGATAGCACTCCAAATATATTGAGTAATAATATACATTGCTACAGGTTTTAATTCATCCTCCATATCTCGTAGAGAAAAGACAATAAATTTTCTTTCAATATCTACATTTGTTGGTTGATTAATAAATCCAGACCATGTTCCTTTTGTATATTTAGCTAGTTTTTGAAGAAGATTGTCTGTATTTTCCATTCCAGCTAAAACTAATTCAAAATCAGATAATAAAGGTGCGTCTATATTTGAAAAATCAGAATCAGGAGTAATATCTTTAAGAGCATAAGTTTCTGTAATAGCCCTGTCAATAATAGAGTCTTCCTCTGGGCTAAGCCCTCCAAACATTACCCTAAATAAACCAACTAAGTTAATGATATTAGAACGAAGAACATTTGCTTGAGACTCATCTTCTCTGGCTTGAGGTAAATCAAAAGGATTAATATGGTGTTCGGAAGTTAGAGAAATATTAAAATATCGTCCATCCATTGCTTCAGATAAATATTCATATTCTTTTTCTGGGTCAATAACCATTACATCAATATCAAACATTAATGAACGTAAAATTTCTAATTTAACAGCATAAGATTTTCCTGATCCTGATTTCGCAAAGGTAACTGAATTATAGTTTGGAAGTGAATATCTATCAAAAAGAATCAAACTAGAATTATGACGGTTAATTCCATATAAAATACCTTTATCTGATGTTAAATCTGAAGAGATAAAAGGAAATATACTGGAAAGAGGGGCAGAATTTAATTTAGAAGAAACTCCTAAAAGGTTTTGGTTCAAAGGTAATGTACTTTTAAACCCTTGTTCTTGTTGAAATAATGAAGGGCGAATATAAATCATTTTTGATTCTAAAATTGAACGGATTTCATTTTCAGTTCTATCTAACTCTTCTTCTGAGTCTCCATAAATAGAAACATAAACACTAACATCAAATAATTTTTCTTGGGCTTGTTGAAGTTTATCTCTTAAACTTTCTAAATTTTGATAAGCTGAATCCAAAGCTGGGTCTCTTACCAACCCTTTATTCTCTCTCATTATAATTTGGCTTTGAACCTCAGCTACTTTTTTTTGGAATTTTCTTAAAACCTTAGATGTTTCTATAGGATGAATAAAAATAGAAACATTGAATTCTTTATCTAAATTTATAACAGGAGAAAACCAATTATCAGTTAAAAATTTCGGATAAGAAATAACAAAAAAAGTTCTAATAATTTTTTCTCCTAAATGAGTTTCTTTTGGAGTTATTTTTAAAGCAGAAGGAGCAATAATATCCTTTAGTTCTAAAACTCCTGCATCATAGATTTCTTGAGGTAAAATCGGATCTATTTGTAGTTCTTTTTCTTTTTTATTTAATATTTTATTTAAAAAATTCATATTTTTTATGATAAATTAACAGGTTTCTCTGATTCACCAGGATTGAATAATTTATAAAGTAATTCAACCATCTCTTCTGTTCCTAGTTTTACTAAACGAACTCCTGTTCTTGTTAACCCACTTTTTATTATATTAGCTCTTTGTTCTAATTGTGTTCTATTTTCTTCAAATTCAATAGATTTATCTTGTATAGAAATAGTTTTTTTTGAAATAAAAGGGTTTAAACTTTTTTTTGTATTCATTATTGGTGGGTTATAAGATATTATTACAAAAAAAGATTTTGTCATTATATTTGTTTTATTGGTAAAACTTTTTATAAAATTAATATATTCTTTAGTTTGAATTTTTATTAATTCATTTACTTGTTGTTTTTGTCTATCCTCCATCATTGTAACGTAAGGGCGAATATCTAATTTTTGAGATTGAATAAATATTTGAACTGGAAATTCAATAGAGTTAAGAAAATTCTGGAATTGTAATATTATTGCTTGTTGCTCATCTGCTGACTTTAAAGCCAAGTTAATAGAAGATACCATTAATATAGTTGATAATGATCCGTCTTTTTGAATTATTACACCATCACGAATTTCTTTTATTGTAACAAAGTCTTGTGTTTTTTTTGCATTTTTTGTATCCATAATAATATGATTCAAGATTCAAGATTTATGATTTAGGAGGAAAATCGTTTTATGATTTTTTCATTTCTTAAATCCTAAATCTTAAATCTGAAAATTTTTTAATTTTTACTACTTATCTTTTATATCTAATTCCCAACTTATTTCTTTTAATTTACTATCTGATAAACGAGGAATATTTAATTGAGAAACTACATTTGTTTTTTCTACTTTCTCTTTTTTCTTTTTAGAATCTTTTTTCCATATATATAATTTACTTGATGCCCAATATTTAAAAGCTGATTCTAAAAGATAAACAAAAGGTTTATTATTTTTTTTATAAAAAGCTAATGCTCCTGAAAAAATCATTATTACTATTATTAAAATAATAGAGATGAATTTAGGTAATATTGTATAAAAAGTAAAAGAGATACCTGCTCCCCCGGCTAAATATATAAATTGTTTGAAAGTTAAAGGTCCAAATATTTTGTCTTCAACCTCAATAAATTGTGGTACTTGAAATTTCATTTTATAAAAATTGTTATAATAAATTTATTATTCAATTGGTTCTCTATATGGGTCTATTGTATAACTTTTTTCATCTTTTTGCTTTTCTAAAACTGGGGATTGTTGATCCTTCTCTCTTGCTTCTGTCTTTTCTTGTTTTAATGTTTTAATGTTTTCATGTTCTAGTGAATTTTTAGGTGTTTCAACTAAATCAGTAATTTCTTTTTGAGGATTTGATAATTCATTTAATAACTCTTCTCGCACTAAATCTTCATCTAAATCCTCAGCATCTTCATCAACTGTATTATGGATTTTCCTTAATGACTCTCTAATGTCTGCAAAAATAGTGTTATTAATTTCTTCTGCTAATTTTTTAGCTTTTTCAGAATTTAATTCAGTTACTGTTTGAACATTTTTAACAAAATTTGTTCTAGGTTTTAATCCAAGCATTATATAACCAATTTCTTTAGTTAATTCTTCAGCTTCATCAAATTGGAGTTTATATTCATTAGCTAAAATTAAAAGTCTTTCATTAACTTTGTTAGATGAAATAGCTTCCCTAATATCTTCAGGAATACTTAAAAATTTTTCTTCTAGTTGTTTAAATGCGAACATAATAATTATTTTTTATCCTTACTTGAATCTTTTGTTTTACTTTTATCTTTAGTACTATCTTTAATTTTTGTAATTTTACCTTTAATTTTTTCTATTTCGTCTTCCATTTTTTCTATCTCATCTTTTTTGTCATTTATTCTATTTTTGTAATTCAGCACTTCCGATTCCTTTGATGACATCATTCCATTATCTATAGCCTTTTCGTAAGATACATAATCCTTATTGATATTTTCTAATTCTCTTTTCTCTCTTTTTAATTTATTTTTTGCGGTTTCCATTTCTCTTTCATGTTTAGGTAAATTAACTAATGCTTTAGCTGCGGCCACATCTCCTTCATGATTTCTGAACATTGTAGTAAATATTGAAGCATTTCTACCTCTACTTTCTGTTTTATCTTTAAGACTTTGTCCATAAGCTTCAGTTCTAGAGATTTTATTTCCAGCTGAATCAGTAATATCTCCCTTTAATGCTTGAGCAAATTTGATTTGAGATTTTCTTCTTTCGTCCACTTTTGTTTTATAACCACCTTTAATTCCCTCACCTACTCCTCCAGGAATTTTTCCTAAAGTAGCTTTGCCAACTTCAGTGTTTCTTGCATCAAAACTTGAATCGGCCACATTACGTAGTCCTTTCAGACCCATTTTACCATACCATTTTGAAGCATGGTCAGAGTTTCCAAGATTCTCAGCTCCCTTACTAGCTAATGCCCCAACTGTATTTCTTCCTAATCTTCCTGCAGCTCCGAAAGTAGCAGCTCCAGCTCTTCCTTGTCCCCATTTTTGCACACCTTCTCCTATTTTTATTACACTACTAGCACCTTTTGCTCCAAGACTTTTAGCTGAAATTAAAGCCCCTACCATGAAAAAAGTAATTAATATAAAATTAAAAATTACTATCATAGAACCTCCTCCAGCAAATGCTTCTGCAAAATTATTATTTCCAGCATCACCTAACGATTGACTGAATGCTGGGTCGTTTATCCCTTTAGCTACTATATAAACAAACATTAGGTAAATTGGAGCAAAAAAAGCCTGACTAAATAATTCATTCCACCATTTTTTAGTTAGACCTCCTGTTTTAGGTAAAATCATTCCTATAAAAGCGAGGGGTGAGAGCATCATTAAAAACATCAAACTAACTATTCTAACAACAAATAAAATAGCCGCAGCGAAAAATACAAAGGCAGTAATTAATAAAAAGATAGAACCAAATATAGCAATTGTGAAAATCTTTTTATTAGCATCTCCCTCTGCTAGTTTCCCATCATAAATGGTTTCTAAGTTTAGTGCTTGAGAAAAAGTAGCGGAAATTCCTTTATCCATCCTTGCAAAACCACTATCCATAAATGAAAGATCTGAACTTGCTTTTTCTTGAGTTATAGCATTATAAAATCCAATACCGATGATATTAGAAGTATCAATTATTACACTAGTAAAAAATAAAGAAAAATTTATAAGTAAAGCAACTATAATAATATTTTTAAGAGAATTTTTAATATTATAACTAGAAAGACCTAAGATTGTTCCAATTGATATAAAAAGTAAAAGGAATATAAAAATCATATTAGAAAGGTCTCTAATAATACTCCACCCTATATTAACCATACCTAATTGATCTACTAAATTTTTAAAGTTAAGGGTGTATTCTAAAGAAATATTAAATAAAATCCCTGCTATAGCTAAAACTTGAGCACTTAATTTAAGTATAGTATTCCCTATAGAAGTAAGAGCTTTATCAATCCATGTGGATGGATTTAACATCGTTCCTAAATTAGATATTTGGGCAGCGAAAGTGTTTTGAGGGTCAACTTTTGTATAATCAGGCATTGGTGTAAATGAACCGTCTTCACCAACTTTATTACCATTATTAACATCTTGATTCCACCAATCAGCAAAACCAGATAAAAATGATCCATTATTTTCATCAGCCGCAAAAGTAGTACTATTAAAACCAACTGATCCTAAAAATATTAAGATAATTAAAAAAGAAAGAAAACCAGTTTTAAATATTAATTTATTTTTTTTAAAAATATTTAGCATTTATTTATTAGAATAATTATTCTCTTATAGTACAGGTATTAGAATCTTTACATAAAATACATTCGTCATATCTTTGTTGAATACCTTTATTAGTTTCAGGAATATAATAATCATAATTAGATATGCGAGTATTTATTAATCTATTGATGTCATAACTAATTCCCATTGGTAATCCAGATGCTGAAGTACCATAACCATCCCTTTCTATTTCTGCATCAGAAATTTCTATAAGACCGTGTACATAAGGTGCCAAAGTACCATATTTAACCATTATTTCATTTAATTGATTAGCAGTATTTGATAATAAAGTTTCGTCTTTAAATGTATTTAATACCAGAATAATTTCATCTGATTCTACGATATCATTATAGAGATTATTTTCTAATGTATATAGATCTATAGTAAATGAGGGTTGAGTAAAGATAATTGGTTCTGTCAAAAGTTTATTAGCTAAATCAAGTTTATCTGTTTCGTGAGTTACAGTTAAGCAATCTATTAAATCAAGAATTAAGTCTCTAGCTCCTAATATTAATCTGTAAGAATCATTTTTAATTTTGTTATATTCTACTTCAAAAGCCAAAGAATCATTTATTTTACTATTAATATTAGTTTTTATAGAACCTAGGCTTTGTGAATTGTCGTAAGAAGACATATCATTTTGTCCTAACAAACCAGTAGTACTCATTATACTCTTTACTAATTGCATGAATAATGCCCCTGCAACTTCATTAAATTCATCAGCAGTAACAAGAGAATCTTCAGTTAAACCTAAAGTATGATTTAATTTTGATTCAAGAACTGACCCAGGAGTTTTTATTTCACAATGTTCTACTTGGTTGCATTGACCGTCTTCACAATCTGCTCCATCCCACATCTCACAGTCTTCCCAAGATAAAAATCCTTCTCCCCAATTAGCTTGAGTTTTCATTTTTTCTGTTGCTGCAAAAATTTCATCTAATATTTCAGATTCAGCCTGTAAATAAGCTCCATAAGTATTGTTATTATCTTCAGTTGTCATTTCTATCCATGTTCCCCAACGAAAATCATTTTCTAAAGAAGTTAAAGCTCCTCCCGCATTATCTATAATATCAGATAAAGTACAACTAGGAGCATCACTTTCATAAAAGGTATTCCATAAAGCTAATTTAATATCAATACTAAAAGGATCGCATAAGAAAGCTAAGTCTGTTCCTTCAATATACTCTCCAATTACTTGGTCAGCAATATTAAATAACATATCCTCAAGATTTGTTACAAAAAGAGGTCCCTCAAAACCATTATTTATCCAATTTACTATTGAGGTTGTCATCTGTCTAATAAGTAATTTAGCGGCGGTCCATGCTAAACCATCTAATACAAACTCTTTATTCTCAGTAGCCCAAGCTGCAGCTGAGGCAATCTTATCAAAACCTACTGAAATACCATTTTTTATCATATTTATAATACTTATTCCAGTATTTCCAGGGTCTGTAACTGTCGTAGCAGCATCAACTTTATTTGGTTGTGTAAATAATAAAGAAGGAACTAAAAATGAAGTAACTAAAAAAATTGAAATTATTTTTTTATATTTTTTATTGAAAAACATTATATTAATTATTTAATTAAAAGTTAATATTATTTTGTTTAAAAAATTCTCCTATCTTAACTGAAATATTTAGTATTTCCTCCATAGTTTCGTAATATTGTTTAGCTCCAAGTAATGCAGAGAGAGGGTCTGTAAATATTTTAATTAATTGTTCGGTATTTACTGTTGTTTTAATAAGTAAATTAGTTAAAGTTAAATGTTTGTTTTGTAAAACTAGAGGTGTTCTCATTTTTGTTAAATTATCTACAAGTTCTTCATAAAAAATTGTATTTGATTTTATTTCTTCTAATATTTCAGGTGAATTATTATCTAATGCTTCTTTTAAAATTAAATTATCATCTCTTAATTCAGGAATTCCAGAAAGTACCTGATTTAATTCCAATGCGTATCTTTGTAAGGATTCAGTGGATGAGTCTTCTATAATATTTAAATCATTTAAAGTGATAAGGTTAAACTCTGGTTCATAACTTAACTTATCATAAGCAATCATTTGAATAAGGTCTTCTTGTTCTTGTGTTCCTAAAGTACCACTTTGTTTCAAGGCTACATAACTTGTAAATATTTCTCTTGCTAATATATCAGTTTGGGTTAATTCAGTTTGAGGTGTTTGTGTAGGTTCTTTTTCTTTAAAAATTATTTTATTTAAATTACCTTCCCCTTTAATTAAAGGATCTCTATTTGCTAAAATTTCATCATTATCGTTCATTCCATCATTATCAGTATCTATATTATTTGGATCAGTTTTCCATAATACTTCCTCCCAATCTTTTAACCCGTCACCATCAGAATCTTTTTGGATAATTTGGGTAGTAATTTCTTGAGTATCAGAATCATCTATTGAAATATTTTCTGAATTATTGTTATTAAAAATAATAAAGATAACAAAAAATACCAAAATAACACCAGAAGTCATTAATAGTTTTTTGTTCCAAAAATCCATATTTATTTTAGTAGAATAAAATAAATTTAAAATATTTTATCCTTATTAATTAATATTATATTAATAATATATACGAACTAACCCGAAATTTTAGACGGAATTCATATTACTAAAATTGTAGCATTTTTTAGCATTTTTTTTAGAAAATTTGTGGATAAAAAATAATTGAAAGTTCGTAAAGTTTATAAGGTCCGTAAAGTCAAAGATTTAGGTCTATTTATTAATAATATATTCAGAAATTCTAAGTTTTTTAGACTAATTACGACTTAATTAAATAATTTATTATATAAATTTTGCCAATCTTCTAAAGATAGGTCTTCTGCCCTAATTTTTGTTGAGATATTTAAATCTTCTAAGATTTTAATAAGCTCTTTTTTAGGAATTAAAGATATATTATTTAAAAGCATCTTTCTTTTACTTGAAAAGGCTTGGTGAATTAAGTTAAAAAATTTTTCTTCATTAATTTTTTCAAAATACTTTGTTGAAATATTATCAATCAAAAGAATTGCTGAGTCTACTTTTGGTTGAGGTGAAAAATATTTAGCAGGAATAGTTTTTATATATTTAGGGTTAGCATAGACTTTTATACTTAAAGATAAAATACTTTCTTTTGGTTTCTTTTTTGATTTTTTTGTTTTATCGGTAGAAGTAATACGTTGGGCAACTTCTTTTTGAAGCATAAGAATCATTTGTGATGGTTGAAAATCTGAAGATAAGAATTTTCTAATTAATTTTCCAGTAATATAATATGGAATATTAGCTACAATTTTATAATTATTTAAATTTAATGTTTCTATATCTATATCTAAAATATCGTTGTGAATTAAGGTTAATTTCCCACTTTTTAATTCTTCAGCAAATTTTTCTTGTAAAAACTCAATTAAACGATTATCTTTTTCAATAGCAATCACAGAACCTGATTTCTCTAAAAGTTTCTCAGTTAAAGATCCTTTTCCTGGACCAACTTCTAATACAATATCTTCTTTTTGAAGACTTGCTGTTTCAATTATTTTGTCTAAAATTTCTGAAGAATTTAGAAAATTTTGTCCTAATGATTTTTTTGCTTTGAACATATGTAAGTATTATGTATTATGTATAAAAAATTCTCTTTGAGAATTTTTTTTGATACTTAATATATATTATATAATATTAAAAAATAAAGCGAGGAAATATGATATTAAAGGTTTTTTCTTGATACTTGTCTGCCGGCAGGTAGGCTTACTACTTAATACATAATACTGAAAAACAAAATAAGAGCCAACTATTCCATTTAAATGGAATAGTTGGCTCTTATTTTGTTTTTCTTACCATTCAAGATATTCAATTTTTTCGTCTCCTGTATCTTGAGAAATAGTATCTCCTAATGAATCTGTATATTCAATTAAATTTTCATCAATATCAGTTACAAATTCAGAAACAGTATTTGTTCGACGGGATCCAAAAATAGTTCTCATTGAAGCGTAAGCTAAAAATAATTTTTTTCTAGCTCTGGTTAATGCTACATAAAACAGCCTTCTCTCCTCTTCTGCTTTACTGGTACTATTTTCACCCATCATTTTACTAGGAAATAATCCATCTTCAAGCCCTGTAATAAAAACATAATCAAATTCTAGGCCTTTTGCTGAATGGATTGTCATTAGTCTTACTGCTCCAACATTATCATCTATTTCATCTTGGTCGCTAGATAAAACTACTTCTTCTAATAACTTTTCTAACCCTTCTCCTAACGGTAATTTATCATATTTTATAGCTAAAGAAACAAGTTCTTTTATATTTGAAAGTCTTTCTAGATCATCTTCAGTCCCTTTTAATTTATATTGTTCGGCAATTTTACTTTCAGAGATAATAAATTTTATTAGGTCTGAGGGTTTCAATTTTTGAGAATTTTCTGAAATTTTAGTTAAAATGTCTCTGTAATTTTGTACTTTTGTTTTTATAGTTGAGCTTAATTCCTCTTCTTTTCCTGTTGTTATTTTAATTAAAGTTACTTTCCCAATTCCTCGAGCAGGGGTATTGATAGTTCTTTTCAAACTAGTTAAATCTTTAGAATTCAAGGCTATTTTAAGGTAAGCGATAATATCTTTAATTTCTTTTCGGTCAAAAAATTTAGTTCCTAGAACTTGGTATGGAACATTTGCATTTAAAAAAGCTTCTTCTAATATTCTTGACTGGAAATTAGTTCTATATAAAACAGCAATTTCTTTTGGTGAAACTTTCTCATCTTCAATTAAATTTTTAGATTTTTGGGCTACGAAATTAGCTTCATCTCCTTCATTATAAGCTAAATAAGTGCCTATTTTCTCCCCTTCTATGTTTTTAGTAAAAAGATTTTTTTCTTGACGTTCTAGATTTTTTTGAATTATCTGATTAGCTGCACTCAAAATATTTTGGGTAGAACGATAATTTTCTTCTAATAAAATAGTTTCTGCATTTTTAAAATCTTTTTCAAAATTTAAAATATTTTGAATATTAGCTCCTCGCCAAGAGTAAATATTTTGATCAGCATCTCCTACTACGCATAGATTCTGGTGTTTTTTTGAAAGTAATTGAACAATTTTATATTGAACTTTATTAGTGTCTTGATATTCATCAATATGAATTTGTTGCCACTGGTCTTGGTATTTTTTTAATACATCTTTATTTGTTTGTAATAAAGAAGCTGTTTTTAAAAGAAGATCATCAAAGTCTAGAGATCCTTCTTCTTCAAGTCTTTCTTCATATCTTTTCCAAACTTGAGCTGTAACTTTTAGTAAATATTCATTTCCTTGTTGGCTAGAGTTGCTTATTTTATCTATAAAAGATGAAATTGTAATAAATTTTCCTTTTTGGCGAGAAATAATACCTAGAATTTTTTTAGGTTCAAATTGTTTAGGGTCTAAATCAAGAGAAGTAATTATTTCTTTGATAATTTTTTGAGAATCATTTTTATCTAAAATAGAAAAATTTTTAAGAATTTTTAATTCTTTAAAATTTTCACGCAGAATATATACTCCTAAAGAGTGAAATGTTTTTATAAATGGTTGTTTATGAAAAGAAATAGGAAGATTCAACTCTTTATCTTTTCGGAGAAGTTCTAAAACTTTCTCTTTCATCTCCTTAGCTGTTTTATTAGTGAAGGTAACCGCTAAGATATTTTCAGGCGCTACCCCATTTTTAATGAGATGTAAAATACGATAAGTAATTGTTCGTGTCTTCCCTGCTCCAGCACCTGCTAAAATTAAAAGAGGACCTTTTTTATGCAAAACTGCCCTTTTTTGTTCAGAATTTAACTCTTCAAGATATTTCATTACGAACAGTATAGCATAAATATATTATATATTTTTATCCCCAGAACTAGTAGACTAAGGGTCTTAAGTTGATATAATTTAGGTATCTTAAGTAAAAATATCTGAAAGGAAAAGTATTGACTTTCTAGTCTTTTTTTTATATGATATTGGGATATTTAAGTGATTTGGAGAGAATAGACGACGGCTGTGAGATCAGTAATTAACATTTAGGCTTATTATACACAACATAAAAGACCTTGTTTCTACGAAAATAAAGACGAAACAAGCGATTAAAACAGATATTAGTGTTTTTTTCTTGAAAAATGCTGGTTTTTTTATTGCTTTAAGCCTTATTTTAACACCTTCTATTGGGAATGCGGGTGTTTTTTCTTTATTTACAGGTTGGTTTGAGAATAATGTAGAAAAAGTTGTTGTTTTAGTTGATAATGACTATAATTCACAAAATATGGCTCTATTACACACTTTTATAAATAGTAAGCCTAATTTAGCTCAAGGAGGCGGAGAAATTACGATTGTAGACGATTCTGCTCTCTCTTCAGAGGTTGGTCCTAGTGGAACTATGGCTAATATTAGAGAACTTTCTAATACTGACAGGATTGCTACATATATTGTGCGAGAAGGAGATACTTTAGGTCAAATTGCGGAAATGTTTGGTGTTTCCGTAGGAACTATTATCTGGTCTAACGACATTAAACAAGGAGATTTGATTAGAAATGGGCAAGTTTTAAGTATCTTACCTATTAGTGGGGTTAACCATAAAGTTGTAAAAGGTGAAACTTTAGCTTCTATTGTTAAAAAATACCAAGGAGACTTAAAAGAAACTCGTCAATATAATGATTTATTAAATGATGACACTCTTGCTGTTGGAGATGAAATAGTAATTCCGGGTGGAGTAGATGCCTTACCAACTACAATTACTAAAGCTACATCTTCTTTAGCTCAAAGTATTTTACGTAATCAACAAAATGTTAGAGGTACAGGAGGTCCTGATTATGGAAGTTATTATATAAGACCAATTTCAGGAGGAATAATCTCTCAAGATTTACATGGATATAATGCAATTGATTTCGCTGCACCTAAAGGAACACCAATTGTGGCAGCTGCTTCAGGAGAGGTAATTATTTCTAAAGATAATGGTTATTGGAACGGGGGTTACGGGAATTATATTGTAATTAAACATGATAATGGAACTCAGACTTTGTATGCTCATAATAGTTCTAATATAGTTTGGGTAGGATATCGTGTTGTTCAAGGGCAGGTAATCGGATATCTTGGTTCAACAGGAAGATCTACTGGACCACACGTCCACTTTGAAGTACGTGGAGCTAAAAATCCTTTTGCTAGATAGGAAAGTAATTTCAAAGTGTTCCAAAATCCAAAGTATTCCAAATAAAATCCAAATGACAAAATCTAAATTTTTAGATTTAAGATTTAAGACCTGCCTGCCGGCAGGTTTTTAATATTTTAATGAATTAATTTCTAAACTTTACTATTCCATTTAACTGGAATAGTAAGTCTTAAATAATGGCTTGAAATATAGCTAAAAACAAACGGCTGTGATTTCAAATCATGGCCGTTTGTTTTATTGAAAACTCATTTTTATTAATTAAATTATATTGCTTTCTTTTAAAGCTTTTTCATAATCAGTTTTAATTTTTTGCAATTCACGACTTTGAGAAGTCTGCTCACTCTTTATTTTAGTAATTTCTGTAATCACTCCTCCAGACCTTGCTTCAATTTCTCTTATTTCATTTTTTAAAGTTTGGATTTCAGATTCTTTTTGTTTTAAGCTTTGTTCTTTTTGCGTTTTTTTTGTTCGGAGAGTTTGCTTTTTTGTTTCTAATGTAGTTAATTCCGTTAGGGCTTTTTGTATTTCCTGCTGAAGTTGATCTAGTACTATTTTAAGATTTATTGAATTTGACATAATATTATTTATATAAGTTATTAATTCAGTAATATTTTAACATTTAAGTTAATCTTTAGCAAAACTCTTTCTTTTCTTTAATATATAAGTATACTAAAGGAAGGTTGTTTAATTTTAAAAACTTTACATTTAAAGGAGTTTCTGATGAGTATTGATGAAGTGAGGACTTTTTCAAAAGTTATTAAAAGTAGTGATATAAAAGCTTTTGATGATTTTGTGCAAGAAGTTTACTTGTACAACGGTGGAATAGGATATTTTGTTTCAAAGAGGCGTATTTGGACTGAAAGTTGTTTTATTCTTCAGCCACTTGGAAATGCTACTAGTAATGGTATGATGACTCACATTATGGCGATAGTGGAATGTGGAAAATTTCCGATTGACTAATTTTGCTATATTAAACCCGTTCTTTCTGAGGAGAGAACGGGGATTTTTTTAATAAGTTTTTTTAGGTCTATATTGGAGGGCTTCAAGAATATGTTCCGGTAGTATTTCTTTAATTTGGTTTAGGTCGGCTATAGTTTGAGCTAGTTTTATTATTTTATGATAAGCTCGGGCTGATAAATCTAATCGACTAGCTGATGAAATTAAAACTTCTTTTGTTTTAGGGCTTAAAGGGATTAATGTTTCAATATCTTTAGCTGACATCCCGCTATTTGTATTTGTTTTAGTGTTTTCAAATCTTTTTATTTGAATTTCTCTAGCTTGAGCTACTCTCTTTTGAATATCTTGGCTTTTTTCTAAATTTTCATCTTTAGTTGATAGTTTTGAGTGTTCTATGTTTGAAACTTCTACCCACATATCAATCCTGTCTATAATCGGACCTGATAATTTTTTCTGGTAATTTATTATTTGAGTGGGTGTGCAAATACATTCTTTTTTAGTTCCATAATTTCCACAAGGACAAGGATTCATTGTGGCAATTAAAATAAAATCAGCTGGGAAAGTGGCTGTACCTTTAGCACGAGAAATATTTACTGTCCCATCTTCAAGAGGTTGGCGAAGGGCTTCAATTGATCTCTTTTCAAATTCAGGAAATTCATCCAAGAATAAAATTCCTTTATGAGCCAAAGTAACTTCTCCAGGTTTCGGACTGACGCCACCTCCTACTACAGATACATAAGAGGCTGTGTGGTGAGGTGAACGAAAAGGTGGGGAGATAACTAAATCTCCTTGAGATATTCCAGCCACTGAATGAATAGAAGTGGTTTCTAAAATATCTTCAAAAGAAAGATGAGGTAGTATTCCGCGAAAAGCTTTGGCTAACATAGATTTTCCTGTTCCTGGAGGTCCATACATCGCTATATTATGTCCACCCGAAGCTGCTATTTCTAAACCTCTTTTAGCTGATTCTTGTCCTTTTACATCAGCAAAATCAATTTCAGGTATTAAATTTTTATATTCAATTTGGGTTTGGGGACTTTTTTTTAATTCGCAGATTATTTCTTGTTCATCATCTGTTAAATTTAAATGTCTAATTAATTGGGCTAAATTTTTTACTCCAAAAATTTTAATATCTTTAATTAAAGCTCCTTCCTCTGTATTTTCTAACGGAAGATAAACTTCTTCAAAACCTTGTTTTTTAGCTTCGCGTACTAAAGAAAGTGTACCATCAATTTTTCTTAATTTCCCATCTAAAGTTAATTCCCCTAGAAAGATTTTTTTAGCAGGGTCAAAAATAATATCTTCAGAAGCCAAAAGATAAGCTAGTGCTATTCCTAAATCAAAATTTGGACCTTCTTTTTTAATATTAGCAGGAGCTAAAGAAGTGATTACTTTTTGATTTCTGCTTTTTGGTGATTTAAAACCGCTATTTTTAATAGCTGCAGATACCCTATCTCGAGATTCTTCAATTGCTTTGTCTGGTAATCCTACAATAGAAAAAGCATTTAATGTTTTTTTAGTAATATCAGTTTCAATATCAACAATATATGCTTTTAGCATATTTGTTTGAGCCGAATGTACTTTTGAGAAAAACATAGATAAATATTATATATTAGAAATTGAAAATTTTATTAGCTGTTCATATGTTTTATGCATGTTGGAGCTGCGGGATTTGCATTTAATCTCTCTTCTTCTATAAGTTCTTCACATACTTCACATTTTCCATATATACCGCCTTCAATTTTTTGTAAAGCTTTTTTAACATTATTGAAACGAATTTCTAAATCAGAAGTAATTGCATTTCTTTCTCCAAATTCTTCTTGGTCATCAGCATTATCATTAGGGTCTGAATGATCACTATCAGCGTTTGTTTCCTCATTTCCTTTAGTTATCCAGTCATTAGGATTATTAGGATTTATTTGTCCAAGGCTTTTTAGTTCCTCGGTTAATAATTTTAATTCTTCTTTTAAATCTCTTTCGTATTTATTAATATCCATGGTTTTTATTAATTAAAGTAATAATCTATATTGTAACATTTAATATTACCTTTTTTGTGTTTTAAGTATTAGGCGGTTAGAAATTTCTTGCAAAACATTTTTATCTGTTGTTATTACTATCGTATTTTTATCTACAAAAGAGTAAATAAAGATTATTTCTCCAGAGTTATTTAGAATAGCTCGAGTATCTTTATTTTTTATAACTAAATCTTTAAATTCAAATTCTCGTGTTCTAAGTTCACTAGACGGGATTGCTGGATTCTCTTCTATAAAAATAGGCCTTAAATCTTCAATTAAATTCTTCTCCCACTTTAATATTTCAGGGAAAATATTATCAAAAGATCTTGTTTTTAAAATTAAGAAAGGATAAACATCTAAAGAAGAATAATAACCATACATAAATTCAAGGTCTATAAATCTCAAAAAAGTTTCTGAAACTCTAGCTTCTAATAGAAAAAATAAATCATCAGTTGTCAATAATTTTTTACCCACAATATTATTTTCTTTTAAATGTTTGTCTGTTAAATATAAATGTAATAAAGACCCTATTGGTAGATTTGTTTTACCTAATTCTGTCTTAATTAAACTAGTCAATTTAAGTACATTTGATTTTTCTAAAAAGACTTCTTTTTGGTATTCAGAATCAATAAATGATTTTAGTTCTATTTCATCTATTTTTATAACAGGGATAGGTTTGTAATAATAAACAAAAAATACAACAGATATTCCTGAAATTACTAAAATTATACTTAATATACTCAAATATATATTTTTTTTAGTGCTTTTTTTGATTTTTGAAAACTTTTTTAATAGATTAGTATCTTTGTGTTCTTTCTCCATCATAACCGCTTGCGTCATTGATATCTTTTTTGTTTTTATAACATTAACTAAATCATTTTGATAAGTTCTTACCATAGAAGAGTTCTTTTTATGTGTTTTTTCTTGAGAATTTGTTTCTTTTACTTTAGTATTTTTTTGAATTTTTGTTGAGATAGGTGTTTCAATTGGAGCTTCAGGTGTTAAAGATATATTAGAAATTTGTTCTTGTAAATTTGTTTGTGGAATTTCCTCTGCTTTAAGTACTTTTGGATTTTCAAGTGTTTCTTTTTTAAGAGCACTTTGAGACATATCTTCTTCCTTAATTATTTCAACTACATCTTTTTCTTTTTGTAGAATATTTGTATCTTCTGTAGAAGATATTTTAGATAATTCAGCATTTAAGTCAGAGACAGACTCCTCTCTTGCTGTAGTGAGATTATTTTCTAGCTCCTCTTTGTTTTTGTCAGTATTTTCACTATTTTTTGCTTCAAAAGGTTGCTGGGATATTATTTTTTCTCCTTGGTCAGTGATTGTTTTAATATCTAAGTTATTTTCTTGAGATTGTTCGTTAGGCAATGGGTTTAAATCTCCAGAAATTTGTCCCTGAGTTTTTTCTTCCATGTTAAAATTATAACATAGCTAGAGAATGGAAGGTAGAAAGTAGAATGTGGAAATAAAAAAGGTGGGGAGGCTTTGCCTCCCCACCTTTATGTAATAATAGTTTAGTTAATAAATTCAATAGAATCCCGTATTTTTTCCATTGTTTTTATAACAAAAACTTCTCGCAAAAGGTCAGACTTAGCTGTAGTTTTTAGATAATTTTCCCACTCGTTAAGAATATCTATTTTTTTATCAAAAAAGTTATTTCGGGGACTATTATTTATTTTCCCAAAATCCTCTTTAAATTTTATTGTTAAAGGGTCTTTTGTTACACTAAATAGCATAATTGTTTGCCATAATTCCTCATTAGTTTTTCTTGCGGCGCGAAGAGAATGAACTTCTTTTTTTATAGAAGGGATGTTTTTATCAACCAGTTCAGTCGTTTGAATAGTTGTAGGTCCCCACTTGACCGTATCTTTAGTTGTGTATTGATGGTGGCTATTTAATTGTGTTAAATAGTATTGGTCAGTATTAGTATATTTTGGAAATTTTGATGGTTTAGATATAGTTAACCTTATTGGTTCAGTCTTAGGATTTAGAGTAATAAGAATACCTTTCCCTGTCATATCATCACTGAAATGTATATTATCAATATAATAAAACTTTTTAGGATAGTTAAAAACAAGATTTTTATAATTAGTATTTGTTGGTTCATTTACTACATTGTTTACTACATAAGTATTCCAGTCATTGGTGTGAGTGTAATTATTAACGGAAGAGTTTTCAGTAGTAATTATTTTTATTGAGTTGAGGATTAATTCCATTTCTTCTAAGATAGAATAGAAATTTTTAGATTCGTTAGTTTCTAAATAATTTTTCCAAGTTTCGGGGGTTTTTGAGAACGGCATCTGCCTACTTAGATGTAAGTATTCTGTGCTGCTGATTTTTTTAAATAAGGTTATTGTGTTTTCTAAAATATAATCTAATCTTTCTTCTTTACGAATATAGAAAGTATTGTTTGAATTTAGATTTTTTGAAAAATATTGGATATTATTATTATTTTTGGAATTTGTTAGGTAGCTGTTATCACCACCTGAATAATTTTTTGTATAGCTTAAATGCATAGGTTCATTTTTAGAAACAATTTTAATTTCATGTAAATTGTTTTGTTGAGATGTGTTAAAGGTAGATTCCTTTACGTACATTGAATCAGGATATTTAAATTGAATATTTTGTGTCGCATATGTCTCCCAATTATCTGTATTTAAAATATTAACGGAGAGTTCTTTTTCTAGTATCGTAGATTTTTGAAAATAAAAATATCCTCCACTAAAGACAATTAATATTAAACTAATAATTATTTTTTTATTTTTCATAAGTTTTTAATTTTTTTAAACAGTTTTTTTAATAAAATTAGAATCAGCGTCTTTAATAGATAGTTTTAATTTGCCTCTATTATCTTTTTCTTTAATTACTACAGGAACTTCCATTCCTTCTTTAAGAACTTTATTAATATCTTCAATTCTAAAAGGAGCTACTTCTGAAATATGAACCATCCCTTCTGTTTTTGCTCCAATTTCTACAATCGCTCCAAAATCAAACATTTTAATAATTTTCCCTGTAAACTTCTCCCCTACTTTATAATCTCTTGTTAATTCAGCAATAATTTTTTTCGCTTTTGTTGCTCCCTCTAATGACCCTGTTATGAAAACTTTTCCATCATCTTCAATATCAATTTCTACTCCAGTATCATCTTTAATTCCATTAATTACTTTTCCTCCAGAACCAATTACTCCTCCAATTTGTTCAGGTAAGATTTGCATTTGTAAAATTTGTGGAGCATTTGGAGATAATTCTTTTCTAGGTTCAGAAATTTCTGCTTCAATTACATCTAAGATTTCAAATCTTGCTTTTTCAGCTTGAACTAATGCTTCAGAAAGAATTTTAATAGGTACTCCTTCTACTTTTACATCCATTTGAATGGCTGTAACTCCATTTCGCGTACCTGTGACTTTCAAATCCATATCTCCGTAATGGTCTTCAGGTCCTTGAATATCTGTTAAAATTTTATAATTATCTTTATCTTTCATCATTAACCCCATTGCAATTCCAGCTACTGGAGCTTTAATAGGAACTCCTGCGTCCATTAGTGCAATAGTGCTTCCGCAAGTAGAAGCCATTGAAGTTGATCCGTTAGAAGCCATTGCTTCTGAAACAATTCGTATTGTATAAGGAAATTCTTCTTCAGAAGGAAGCACTGCTAGTAAAGCTTTTTCAGCTAACATTCCGTGTCCGATCATTCTTCGGTTGAAGCCTCCTACTCTACCTGTTTCCCCTGTTGAAAATGGTGGGAAGTTATAATGATGAAAATATCTTTTTTCTTCTCCTTCATTTTCTATATTGTTTAACATTAATGTTTCTCTAGGACCTCCTAAAGTTAAGGCTGAGAATACATGAGTTTCTCCTCTATAAAATACTCCTGTTCCATGAGCTGTGGGTGAAATTACTCCTGCTTTTGCTACTAAAGTTCGGATTTGATCCATGGATCTTCCGTCTACTCTCATATTTTCGTTTAAAGCTCTTTCATGAATAATTTCATCAGTACTATTTTCGTAAAGAGCTAAAGCTAAAGAAATATTTTCTCCCTCAAAATTTTCTTTGAATATTTTTAACCATTCATTTTTAATTACTTCTATAGTTTTATTACTATTTTCTCCAAAAATTTCTTCTTTAGTTCTAGTCTGGAAGTTTTCTTGAAAATGTTTCAAAGCTTCAGCAGATAATTCTTCTTTTTCCATTACTATTTTTTCTTTTCCAATTTCTGAAATAATTTCTTTTTGCCAATTTTGGATTTTTTCAATTTCCTCAGAAGCTTTCAGAAAGGCCTGAGAATTTATTTCGTTTGAAACTTGATTAGCTCTAATTTCCATCATATTTAGATTCCCATCTTTCCCACAAGCTACTAAATCTAATTTTCTTTCTGTTTCATTTTCTATTTCAAAATTAGCAGTTAATTCATTTTGGTTATTTGCTGTAATACGAACAGCACTTACAGGACCTGACCAAGGAATGTTTGAAGTTCCTAATGTTAACGAAGCTCCGTTTATAGCTAAAATATCAGGACTACATTTTCCTAAAGATAGAACTGTAGCGATTACTTGAATTTCATTTCTAATTGATGAATCAAAAAGTGGACGAATTGTTCTGTCAATCATTCTCCCTGTTAACACAGCATTAGTTGAAGGAGCCCCTTCTTTTCTCATAAAACGACCTCCTAAAATTTTCCCTACAGCATAAAATTTTTCTTCAAAATCTACTGAAAGTGGGAACCAATCTTGCCCCTCTCTTTTGTTTTGAGACATTACTGCTGTTACCATTACTACTGTATTGTCACAACTTAAGATAACTGAGCCGTTAGCTTGGTTGGCTAGATCAGTAAATTGAGCTGTTAAGGTTTTACCACCTATATCTAATGAATATTCTTTTGTTTCCATATTTATAGTTCTTTGGTATACCTTTCAGATTTTAGACTTGAAACACTTGCTTCAAACCTACCTATCTAAAAGGTAAGTTATAATAATATTTTCAGTATACCAATTTTTACAGAAAATTCTAGTAAAAAATAAACGGCTCACCCAGGTGAGCCGTTTATTTTTTGAATTTTAATTATTTTTTAGGAGACCTTTTTGTTTTTATAGGAGTTTTCCTACTTCTATTTTTATTTCCTCTGTATCCAATTAAATATTTTTTATGATCTTCGCCTAAGTCTAGGAAATCGTCAGCTACTTCTCTTAATTTTGATGAAGATGATTTTCCAAAAGCTACTACTTCAACCTGACAACCTTCGTTTGTTTGTAAATATTCTACTAACGGAATAAAGTCGCCATCTCCTGACACTAAAATAATAGTGTCTAATTTAGGTGCCATTTTAACAGCATCAATTGCCAAGCCTACATCCCAATCAGCTTTTTTAGCTCCTCCAAAAAAGATTTGTAAGTCTTTTGTTTTGGTTTCAATCCCGAGTTTTTCTAAGGCATCAAAAAAGACAGATTCTTCTCCTGATTCTGTGGTAATTACATAAGCGATAGCTCTAATTAAAGCTCTCTCGCCTACCGAGCTCTCCATTATTTGCTTAAAATTTACTTTAGCAGAATAGAGATTTCTAGCGCTATGATAAAGATTTTGGGCGTCTATAAAGACTCCAACTCTTTGTTCTTTGTGTTTTATTACAGTCATAAATATATTATGTGTTAAGTAGTAAGTGGATAATAGAAAGGGTGAGGCTTCGCCTCACCCTTTTATAATTATTATTTTTTTAGTCCTAGAGTTTTAATTACTTTATTGTAACGAGCAGTACTCTTTTTTTGTAAATATTTTAAATGTTTTCTTCTATCAGCTACCATTTGTAATAAACCTTTTCTTGAATGTCTGTCTTTTCTATGAGTTTTTAAATGCATTGCTAATTCATCAATCTTTTTAGATAAAATAGAAACCTGTACTTCTGGAGAACCAGTATCAGCTTTGTGTTTCTGAACCTTCTTTATAGCGTTATCTTTTTTTACTTTTGTTAACATGATGCGAAAATAATAGCATTAATTATTAAAATTTGCAAGAAAATAAGGGTAAAATAGTGTATTTATGAGATATTTGATGGAATCTGATTTAACCTCCGAGGAAGGAGTTCTGCCGTTAGAAGTAAAAAACCAAAGGTTTTTGTCAGTTTTAACGGTAGATTTTATTGTTAAATAAATAACAACAAAAGATTAAATCTAACTCCTTATCTCATAAATACACTATTTTACCGATATAATTCTATGAATTCACTAATTTTTTTAAATTAACGAATTCAATAGAATGGGTAAAGTGTTTGTTCTAAACACCTTACCCAGATGAGAAGTTACTCTTTAGGATTAAGAGCATCCTTCACTGCTCGGGCAAGGCCGGTATTGTATTGGCCTTTGTTTACTCGAGCAGCACCTTCAAAGGTTTTCCCGTTAATGGTTACGATTGTAACATCAACTTGGCGACCTCTGAAAGCTGAATCATTTTTCCCGAATCTGTCACGGAAGTTAACTGCGACATTTTCGAAACCTTTTTCTTTAAGAAGCCCAAAAATCTGGAGCTTCTCAATTTTCGGAGGATCAAATGATCTGTAGTCCCATGAGAATTCAACATTCTCTAGGCAGATACAGCTTTCTTCTGCATTTGCAGGTATAGTTGAAATAACAACTAACATTACCAAAACTACCAAAAAACTACCGATTAATTTCTTCATCTTCTTTCTCCTTTCTCGGAATTTCCGAGATCTAGTTTTGTTATTATAACGTTAAGTTGATAGATTACTACCGCAAAACAAATAACGATAACGATAGTTAAGTATGCGATTTGCATGATACCTTCCTCCTTTCTCGGAATCTCCGAGATATGTAAACTTTATTTAAAGAACATCTACTATGAAACTTCAAACACTTTGTTTAAAATTTCAATAATAGGCTGGAGTGAGTATTTTTCAATAAACACTCCAGCGAACTTTGAACACTAAGTTTTTTGTCTAGGACTGGGGAACTTGGAAACCTTTTTATTATTTAAGAACAACTTCAGTCATAATCATGTCTGGTAGTGAAGAGCCTTGTTGCCTCAGTTTTGTTTTTTACAGAAATTGGTATATTACCATCAATATACCACTGAGAGTGGTTAAATCTCTCAATAAATTCTTTCGTGCCTTTTTGCGGAGCTTCACAAGAATTTGTACACTTCTTGGAACAACCTTCGCACATTTTTGTTGCTTCAAGCTGGCTTTTGATGTAGTCGAGGACTTTCTCGGCTTTTTCGGTGAGGTTGTCTTGAATAGTAGATGGATAATATATACATATCTCTATCCCATTCCCCCAGTTTAAATCTATTTGATATACACCATCTACCGACTGAATCAATGTATTGCTACATTGATTTGGAATTGGTATTTCAAATCCTCTTGTACTCATCTCTTTCTCCTCTCCGACATTGTCGGAATTTAAGTTATTTTCCCAAAAAACTTATATATTCAAATTTATTTAAAGAACTACTATGAAACTTCAAACACTTTGTTTAAAGTTTCAATAATAGGGGTGAGATACTTGCAAACTAAACAAGTCTCACCCTTTTGAACATTAAAGCTTTTTGATACCCAGAAGCTTTGGAGAACTTGGAAACCTTTTTAAAGGTTAAGACTTTCTGTAAAATTGGAGTAATCACTCCAATCACAAGAACAACAGGACCGTTTTATTTGATACCTTCGGACCTGCACCCTTTTGTAAGGATAATTTGCCACGTAATTTCTTACGTGAACAATTTCCTTTGTTAATAGTATTTGTTCCTTTCTGACCCACCCCTCACATTCAGGGCAGATATTTTTTGAAAGAGCCTCTTCTCTTAGGGCTTTTTCCAGTCTTTCCTTTGTATCATTCATCTTCTCCTCCTTGTTTTATATATAACTTCATTGTCAAAATATATGTTTGCCAGATTGGACAGCAGTTTTTATCGCAATAGACTTGAGTTGAAGCAGCTGCTCCCCTGTTTCCAGTTACAGTGAGACCACATCCATCTCCTTTTTGAAATTGACACCTTAACTCGTTATTATTACTCATTCCCCGTCTCCTTTCTCGACATCGTCGAGATCTAGTATATAAAACTTTATTTAAAGAACATCTACTATGAAACTTCAAACACTTTGTTTAAAATTTCAATAATAGGCTGGAGTGAGTATTTTTCAATAAACACTCCAGCGAACTTTGAACACCAAGTTTTTATACTAAGGCAGAAAACTTGGAAACCTTTCTATCTTATTTCAGACAGCGGATAGACAGGCCTAATTGTTTTCCACTTTTGCCTTGGGTACCCTTACAATTCAAATCAGTAATATCTCTCCTGTTAGCCCAAGCAAGATCTTCATTTATAGAAGAAGATGACCAGAAAAAAGCAGTATAATAAAAATTGAGAAGGTTGACGTAACCGTAAGAGAAACGTACTCCTGCAAAAAATAAGTTGGGGATACTTTCCCTACCCTTTTCTCCAAGGATAGACCATTCTTCAACAGTCGGTATCTGCTTTCCAGCTTTTTTGGTTTCTCGTATTGCAGCAGAAAAGGTAAATAATTGTTGGCCTGCAGTATTATATACCCCAGTACCACCAACATACTCCCAAATATCCTTTTCAGGATTTTGGAGATAAACAACTCCGTTATTGTCGGTAAATTGTTCCCAACCACTAGAGTCAACCTTGAAATTTTCGTTTTCCAGCTGAAGATTACTCATTTCCCTTCTCCTTCCCCGAAATCATCGGGTTAGTTTAAAATTGACAACAAAAAGAAAATTATTCCCAAAAAACTTGATATTTAATTGTAAAGAACATCTTTTTCTCTTTATTAAGAGAGTGGAAAATACGAAACTTCATATTTTTTTCTCTCTAAACAAAAAATTGGTCGTTTAATTCTTTCGGAAAAGAATTAAACGACCAATTTCTGATCTTTTAAACTCCTTCCTCAAAAAGCTTGTCCTGTTAGAGGTAAGAAACTGAAAATTTCTGTAAGCTCTAATAGGATTTTTTATTTATCCCGTTAGAAGTAAAAAATCGTAGATTTTCGTCAGTTCTAATGGGATTTAGTTTTTAAAATGTTTCCGTCTCTTTCTTAACTGTATTTATAGTATCATAACTAATATAATTTGTCAAGGGATTTAGTTTGCTTAAGTTATTTTTAATTTTTTAATCCCCTTTCCTTAATTACGAATACTATATCATATTGTAAATAACTTGTCAAGCTTTGTTTAAAATAATTTAGAAATCCAACTTTCGTTATGTCGCACAATATTTTTTATGATTATGATATAATTTAAGGAATGAAAGGTTTAAAACAATTAAAAAATGAGTTTCTGGAATATCTAGAGATTGAAAAAGGGCGAAGTCTTAAAACTGTTGAGAATTATGATCGCTACTTAAGTCGTTTTTTGGGTTATCTAGAATCAGACTTCCCTTCTGCTATTACTGATGAAAAAATGAGAAAGTATCGTTTATGGTTAAATCGTCAACCAACTGGAAATAATTCAGAAACATTAAAAAAGAGAACTCAGAATTATTATTTAATCGCTTTACGAGGTTTTTTAAAATATTTAGTCAAAAGAGAAATAAAATCTTTTGCTCCAGAAAAAATAGAACTAGCTAAAGTCGGAGAAAGGTCTTTAGATTTAATTTCGGCAGAAGAATTAAAAAGATTATTAAATATATCAAAAGGAAAAGATTTAAAAGATTTAAGAGACAAAGCTATTTTAGAATTACTCTATTCTACAGGATTAAGAGTTTCAGAATTATGTGCTTTAAATTCTGATATTGATTTAAGAAAAGATGAAATGTCAGTTCGCGGAAAAGGAGATAAGGTACGAGTGGTTTTCTTTTCTCATTCAGCCAAAAAAGCAATTAAAGAATATCTTGATGCAAGAAAAGATATGGACGAAGCTTTGTTTACTTCATTGAGTAAAGATAAAGCTAGTCGTTTAACTACAAGGTCTGTGGAGAGATTAGTTAAACAATTAGCCATTAAAGCTGGGATTACAAAGAAGGTTACTCCCCATATTATTAGGCATTCCTTCGCTACTGACTTGTTAGAGAATGGGGCTGATTTAAGATCAGTGCAAATGATGTTGGGTCATTCTGATATCTCTACTACTCAAATTTATACCCATATGACAGATAAACATTTAAAAGATATACATAAAAAATTTCATAATAAGAAATAATTGGTTAGGGTCATTGCGAGATTTTTATTTAATTCAAACAAAAATCATGGCAATCTAAAATATGATATATTCTAAAATTCCATGTGTCTATATACTTACAAATAAGAAAGATGGGGTCTTGTATACTGGAGTAACTAGTAATTTAGAAAAAAGAATTTTTGAACATAAAAATAAATTAGTTTCTGGTTTTAGTAAAAAATATAATTTACATATTTTAGTTTATTACGAACAAGGGGAAGATATGACAAGTGTTATTTATAGAGAAAAACAAATTAAATCTGGTTCAAGAGAAAAAAAGATCAAGTTAATTATAAAGATAAACCCAGAATGGAAAGATTTATCAAAAAACTTATTTATTTAGATTGCTTCGTCATTTCGCTATCGCTCTATTCCTCGCAATGACGGTGACGGTTTGTTAGATTTAATATTAGCAGAGGTAGGTTAAAAATTTTAATAATGTTATAAAAGACATTTTTAAGTTATCCACATTGTGTCCTTTACAATGTCCTTTATATAAATTATCATAAAGGACAGTTAGTTCTTTGAAAATTTTAGATTTGTTTTTTGTTCTTTATAGATGTGTTTAAAAGGAAACCTCTGTTTTCTTTTGTAAAAGTGTTTGGCTCTCGTTCATTAATTTGTTCGGGGGCCTTTTTAATTCTAAAGAGATAGGTAATTTAAAAACAGACCATTAGGTCTGTTTTTTATTTTTATTTAACATGATGTTTGTCTCTAATTTCCTTCAACTCTTTTTCTTCTTGAGCGGTTTTCTTTTCTATGCCTTTTTGACTTAATTGTATTAATTCTTTTTCTGATAATTTTATAAGTTCAAGAGTCTTTGTTTCTAGATATTCTTCGGTGTTTAGTTTAGGGTTATCTAAGACTTCTTCCATTAAAGCATTTAAAACTAAGCCTATTTTAGGTCCTGGTTTTTCATTTATTATCTCCATAATACGATTCCCGTTTATTTTAAGCATTTTTACAGAAACAGGGTCTTTCATAGCTTCTTCTATCATAGCCATGTATTTTCTTAGTCTATAAGGCTTTTCTTTAGGTACACCCATTCCTATTCTATCGCAAGTTCTTAATTTCATTAAATCCCATACGTTTTCAGGTCCTACATTAGCTATAATTCGTCTTACAGCTGATAAAGTAATCTGATCAATATCTGAAAAGAATAAGTGATTTCTTACTAATTTAGGAACAACGTCTATTATTTTTCCAGAAAACTTTAATCTTTTTAATATTTCACGAGAAACTCTTTCGCCCACTACATCATGTCCGTAAAAAGTCCACTCCTTTTTTTCTTTATGCCATCTTTTTGTGTGTGGCTTGGCTATATCATGTAATAAAGCGGATAAACGAAGGTGTAAGGGCATTTCTTTGTCTGCTGAGTGCTGCAAGGTTCTTAAGTTGTGCTCCCAAATAGTATAAATATGGGCTCCTTTTTGTTTTTCATCCATTCCCATCTCTAATTCAGGCATAATATATTTCAAAAGTCCTAGTTTTTGGCTTAAAATAACACCGTCCATAGGGTTTTTAGACATTATAATCTTTGTAAATTCATCTCTAATTCTTTCTTGAGAGATATTTTCTAGGTTATTAGAAAATTTGATAATAGATTTTTGGGTTTCAATTTCTATTGAAAAATCTAATTCAGTAGCAAAACGCACAGCTCGTAGTATTCTTAAGGTATCTTCATTAAATCTATCTTCAGAATTCCCTACTGTTTTTATGATTTTGTCTTTTAAGTCTTTTTGTCCGTTATATAAATCAACCAATGTTTCAGATGAAACATTATAAGCTATCGCATTTATAGTAAAATCACGTCTTTTCAAGTCATCTTCTAGTTTATCGCTAAAAATAACAGTATCTGGGTGTCTTTCGTCAGAATAAGCACTTTCTAAACGATATGGGGTTACTTCTATTGTTTTGAGTGTTTCGTCTAATGTTTCATCTGAAACAATTCCTACTGTTCCAAAGGGGTTTTCATAAAAAGTATGCTCAAAAAGCTCTTGAATTTCTTCTGGTTTTGCATTTGTAGTAACATCCCAATCTTTCGGGGTTCTTTCTAAAAGAAGATCCCTCACACAACCACCAACTAAATAAGCCTCGAAACCAGCTTTTTCGAGAGTTAATGTTACATGTGTAACTTCTTTTGGGATTTTTGTTTGTATATTTTCCATAATATTAATGTTTCAGATGAAACTTTTTTGTGTAAATTTGTGTCCCCGGCAGTTCGGTCACAGGTTTCTAAATGAAATATTTCGCTATGGCTCATATTTCATTAAGAACCTTCGACCCCGTCTCATTATCGTTCCGTTTCTTTCGCTATCGCTCAGGAATACTCACGATATGCTCTGATTTTCGAATCCTGACGAAAGCAAAGAGATTTGCTTTCTCCGGAAACACAAATTTACTCCATAAATTTGTGTCCCCGGCAGGATTCGAACCCGCAATAACGGTTCCGAAGACCGTTGTGATATCCATTTCACCACAGGGACATATAAGTATATATTATACACTATTACCTTTTAAAACAAAGTTTTGTGTTTTTATTTAAATATGATAAAATAGTCATTGTTATATAAAATAAAAGTTCCGCGGGTATAGTTTAGTGGTAGAACAACTGCCTTCCAAGCAGTAAACGAGAGTTCGATTCTCTCTACCCGCACAAAATACTTAAAAATACCCAGAAAGATACATAGTATTTTCGCAAGGTATTTTTAGTGGTAGAACAACTGCCTTCCAAGCAGTAAACGAGAGTTCGATTCTCTCTACCCGCACAAAATACAAAAAACAAAAAACAAAAAACAAGGCATTTGCCTTGTTTTTTGTTTAAATAATGTTTCATCTGAAACATTTAAGAACTTTAGCTGTGTATAATTGTGGATAAAACAGTGGATAAAATGATAACTTGACCTTTAAAATTTTAGTGTTTTTTATAAGATATTTGTCTTTTTTAGATTAAATATGGTTTGATTAAAGGGTTTATATAAAAGTCTTGTAAAAAGGACAGATAATTTAAAATGTAAAAAATTGTAAAATAATGCTTTATAAACAAAAAATAATCTATCTTTAGTTATTAAAGAAAAGTTACTAAAAATCTTAAAATTGTTTATATTTATGATTTATTTGCATTAAATAAAGATATGTTACTAAGTAACATAGTGCTACTATATAATAAATTTAAGAAATAAATATAAAAGCAGTGCTTGGAGTGCTGATTTGTAGATTAGTGCTCTTCTCAAAGTCATTAGATCATTTATTATTTAAATTATATTTTATTAGATATTTTAATATTGGTGTATAATTAAAATATGACCAAAACTTACAAAAGAAAAATAGGAGATTATGGTGAAGAATTAGCTTCTAAATTTTTAAAAAGAAAAGGTTTAAAAATTCAAGATAGAAATTATTTAAAAAAATGGGGTGAAATAGATATCATAGCTGTTAAGAAAAAAGGGTTTTTATGGCGAGAAATAGAGAAATTACATTTTATAGAAGTAAAAACAGTTTCATGTGAAACTAGACAGGGAACTAATAAAGAAATAATAGATGATTATTTACTAAGTGATAATATCCATGGTTGGAAATTACAACGATTAAAAAGAGTTTTTCAGACATATTTAAGAGATGAAGATGTTTCAGATGAAACAAATTGGCAATTTGATATAATAATCGTCTTTATAAATCTAAAGGACATTTCTATAAAGGACACAAATAAGCAGTATTCAGGTAAAAATTATTATATTGAGTATATAGAAGATGTTATTGTTTAAATAACAACAGGTACTTGATTGTTTTTATAATTTAATGTATAGTATTCCACAGGTTATACGTTCTTTTAATATTTTAAAAGAGGTGAAGGAAGATGAAAATGAGAAAGATTTTTACATTGGTTATGGTGATGTTTATTCTTGGAATTTTTACAACCACAGTATTTGCCGGATCCCTGAAAACAGAGATGAATAACGTAAACTGGGTAAGGGCTGAACAAGGTATTCAGCTGAACGAAAGAGATTCAGAAATACCTAATGTAATGGATGACGTAACAGAAATAATTGTTTCTCCTATTGATGCTTGGTTTGGGTGGTGCCAAAGTAAGAGTGGGGAGTGTGAAATAAGTTTTTTCATTAATGAGGTTCCTGCTAGAGGTAATGTTTGTCTTATTGTTAATGGAGAACGAGTTTCGCAGATAACACCTACAAGGACTAAATCATTAAGAAGTAGTTTCAAGATTGTTCTTCATCAGGAAGTTCAAGGGGGTGTTATTGTTAGCGCTCCGGGGGAGTATAGTTTAGAACTACAGGTTTGTGAAAGGGGGAAAAGAGAATGTTCATCGTATAAACAGACGATATTTATACCAAGTATTCAAGTTTATTTATCTTCTGTTTGTCAAAACAGTCTTGGGGATTCTGTAACTCTTGTGTTCAGTGTAGACCCTTTATTTGATCTTACTCTTAAAGAAGGGGATATTGTTCAGGTAGATATTGATGGTACTTTTTTAGGAAATATCCCTATTTATTTTAATAAATATGGAGAGGTATCCTTTAAATTGTATATAAACGAAAATACTTATTATCAATATCAAGAGGATAATCAGCTTTCATTATTTACATTTTATAGAAAGTTGAAGTTTCTTGCAGAAGAAGAACACTATATTTATTACTGGGAGCCATCTCCTTTTTGTAATGATTAAAGTTAAGGGGAGCAAGACTTAGCCCGCTTTTCAAAATTAATTTTGAAAAGCGGGCTTTTATGTTTTAAAAATAAAGAAAATATGCTAATATATAAAAGTTAAAATATTGAAAATAAAATAACGGGATGTAGTGTAACGGTTAACATTCTCGCTTTGGGAGCGAGCGACTCCGGGTTCGAATCCCGGCATCCCGACAATTTAAAATATAACTAGTGCAGTTAACTGTGCTAGTTATATTTGTTTTAGGTAGTGGTAATTTTTAAAAAACAAAAACCCCAAAGCGTTCCTTGCGGATGCTTTGGGGTGGGGATATCTACTTAACATAAACAACTTCATATTTGTCAGGAAGAGGGGTTAATGGAAGTTTTTCTCCCATGCAACTGTATACTGCTACAGGGCAGTCTTCTTTCGTAGACCACTTTACTGTCGGGAGTTGAACCCACCCGACCAGACTCCAGTATAGGAATCCGCCCAAAATTATTGCTATCATAACCCCAGGTGCTATTGCTGCCCATGATCCACGAGTCTCTCTAGACTCATGATAATAAATATTTTCAGCCATCTTTCCTTCTCCTTTCCTAGTAATAACTAGGATTAAAAAATAAAAAATATTGAATTACAATCTGTCTATAATGATAACATTATAATACGATTTGTCAAGTATTATAGATAATAAATATATCTAGTTATTTTATTGCTAGTAAAAGCAGAACAGTGTATTATTTATTTATTATAAATGAGTATCCTAGCTTGTACTTCTATATTATTAGAGGAAAAGCTAAGTTTACTGAATATCTTAATTACCTAAACTATTATGTTAAATTTTATAACTCAAATAAAAAATGCGGGGTGGAATATTGATTTATGGGGAAATTCAATTTTTGAATATCTTGTTTCTGTAGGTGTTTTTGTATTATTTCTAATTGCTTTTAAAATATTTCAAGTAATTATTTTGAAGAGACTAAAGAAAATTTCAGAAAATACTAGTACAGACATTGATGATATTTTGATAGAAGCTGTACAGAGTCTTAAGCCACCTTTTTATTATTTTATATCTCTTTACTTCATCTTACCGTTTTTAACTATTAAGGAGAGTGTTTTGGGAATTATAACAGGTTTGTTATTGATACTAATTGTTTTTCAGGTAGTTAAATCTATTTTAATTGTAGTTGATTATGTTTTTGAAAAATTAGCAAATAAAGAAGGAAATGATGGTGGAGTAAAAATGGCTTATTCGTATTTAGGTACTTTTACTAAAATATTAATTTGGGTTTTGGGGTTGCTAATGGTTTTATCTAATCTCGGAGTGAATGTAACTACCTTGGTGGCTGGTTTAGGCATAGGAGGTGTGGCTTTTGCGTTTGCTTTAAAAGGAATTTTAGGAGACCTGTTTGCTTCTTTCGTAATTTTCTTTGATAAACCTTTTTTATTAGGAGATAACATTCAGGTGGGAGATATAAGGGGTGAAGTAATTAAGATTGGAATTAAAACAACTAGGATTAAGTCTTCCCAAGGAGAAGAAATAGTAATGTCTAATGAAGCTTTAACTTCTGGAAAGGTTCATAATTATAGAAAATTAGAAGAAAGAAAAGCGGCTTTCTCTTTTGGAGTAACTTACGAAACTCCTTTAGAAAAATTAAAACAAATTTCTGGTTGGGTAGAAGATATTATTTCAGAAATGGAAAATACTAGATTTAGCCGAGCTCATTTTAATCGTTTTGATGACTCAGCTTTAAATTTTGATGTAGTTTATTATATGGAAGTTGATGATTATCAAAAATATATGGACACACAGCAGGAAATTAATTTTCAGATTTTAGAGAAGTTTGAAAAAGAAGGAATTGAAATGGCTTATCCTACTCAGGTCTTATATCAAAAGTAGGGAAGTTAACTAAAAGTTTGTAAGGCTAAGGATTGGAAATAAAACAGGCAAGGCTAAGGCCTCGCCTGTTTTTGTGCGGATAGAGATTTCGTCCTGACGGTCACTAAACTCATTTCGTCGCAAAGCTCCTCACTCGTTAAGTGCCGCGGGACACGGCTCATAGTTGCTCACTATCACTCGCAACATATTCCGCCGTTTGATTCTCCACGAAAAGCCTGCAGAGGCTTTTCTCTATCCATACAATATTAAGACCAGCCAAAAGGCTGGTTTTAGTATCGTGCGGATAGAGAGAATCGAACTCTCGTTTCATCCTTGGCAAGGACGTATTCTACCACTAAATTATACCCGCAATCGTAGGAATTAGTATAGCATTTTTTATTTGAATAACAAAAAACAACGGCTACACTAGTGTAGCCGTTGTTTTTATATTAATTTCAGGTAATTATCCTTTAACTGAATCTTTAAGAGTTTTTGAAGCTCTGAATTTTGGCACCTTCATTGCTTTAACTTGGATAGCTTCTCCTGTTCGTGGGTTTCTAGCTGTTCTAGCTGCTCTCATCTTAGCTGAGAAAATTCCAAATCCTGCGACTGAAACATCTTCTCCATTAACTAGAGATTTTGTAATTGCTTCGAAAACAGAATCCACTGCTTTTTCTGCTTCTACTTTAGTTCCTTCTAATACTTCTTGAACAACTTCTACAATAGCTTGTTTATTCATAGTAAAAATAAATTAATTTTAATAAAGACGACTATCTATTACAATATAATAATATATACATTATATATTAAGCCATTTTTTGTGCAAGCCCTGTTAGACTTTTTATAAATTTAGTAATACTAAGAGAAAATAGCTATAAAAATAATAAAGTCTAACGGGGCAAGGGGTTAAATATGAGAGAATTAAAACACTAGAACATCAAAACAAAACAGGCGAAGCTTTAGCTTCGCCTGTTATTTCTAGGTCTTAAATCCTAAATCTTAAATCTAAAAATAAAAACAGAGAGATTAAACATTTCTCTGTTTTTATTTTACCTCGCATATTCAATAACTCTAGACTCTCTAATTACATTAACTTTAATTTCACCAGGGTATTTTAATTCTTTTTCTATCTTAAGTGCTATTTCCCGAGCTAATTTTTTAGCTTCTAAATCAGACACATTTTCTGGCTTAACTAATATTCGTATTTCTTTACCTGCTTGAACAGCGTAAGACTTATCAATTCCTTCAAAAGAATTAGCTATATCTTCCAGCTCTTTTAGACGTTTTAAATAATTTTCAACATTATCTCTTCTAGCTCCAGGGCGTCCTCCTGAAATAGAGTCAGCAATTTGAACAATTACTGATTCTACTGTTTCGTAAGGATATTCTTCGTGATGGGATTGCATTGCTTGAATAATCTTTTCATCAGCTCCAAATTTTTGCAAGATCCTTCTTCCTATTTCAACGTGAGTACCTTGAATTTCATGGTCAACAGCTTTTCCTATGTCATGTAATAATGCTCCTGTTTTAGCGACATTAACATCAGCCCCCAACTCTTCAGCTAACATTCTAGCAACATGAGACATTTCAATAGAGTGTTGTAGGACATTTTGTCCATAAGATGTTCTAAAATGTAGTCGTCCTAAGATTGAGATAATTCTTGGATCAAGATTTAAAATTCCACATTCATAAACAGCTTGTTCTCCTTGTTTCTTAATAACTTTATTGATTTCTTCTTTAGCTTTTTCTACAAAATCTTCAATTCTAGCTGGTTGAATTCGTCCGTCAACAATTAAGTTTTCTAAAGCAACTTTAGCTACTTGCCTTCTGATAGGGTCATAAGAAGAAATTGTAATTGCTCCAGGAGTATCATCTACAATTATTTCTGTTCCGGAAGCTCTTTCAAAAGCTCTAATATTTTTTCCTTCTTTTCCTATAATTTTCCCTTTAATATCATCTGATGGAATAGTAATTGTAGTAGAAAGAACATTAGAGGCAACAGAGTTACCCATTCGGTGAATAGAAGTGATTAAAATATCCCTAGCTTTTCTTTCTAGTTTTTCTTCACCACCTTGTTCTAATTTATGAAGGCGTATATTTAAATCTTCTTCATAATTACCCTCAACAATTTTTAAAAGTTTTTCTTGAGCTTCTTCTTTAGAAAGTTGAGCAATTTTTTCTAATTCAGTTTCTTCTTTATCTTTTATTTTATTTATTGTTTCTCTAATTTCCTCAATTTTTTTAATTTTCTCTTCAATTTTTTTAGTTTCAGCGCTAATTTCTACCTGTCTTTCATCAAGAAAGTCCTCTTTTTTAATTAATCTATCTTCTGTTTTTTTGAATTCCTGTTGCTGCTCTTTTTCTTGGATGCCACTTTTCTTAATAATATCTTCTGCTTTTTGTTCAGCCTTATTTATTATTTCCTTATACTTTCCTTGGGCATTTAAGGTCATTTGTTGAATTTTTAATTCAAGAGAACCTTTTTTACCAAAGGTTAACGCCCATCTTAAAAAATAACCAAAAGCCGTTCCAGCTAAAGTGGCTATGCCTAAGAAAAGTATTACTAATTTTAATGTCATGGTCTAAAACCCTATCTTTGCCATAGATGTTTTGTAAAGAATATTTAATTTTAAAGTTAAATTTAAAGGTTTATTCATAAAATTTAATCTATTTCAGACAGGTCTAATATTAATTCTTAAAGGTATATTTTTATAATACATCAAATTTTTAGATAACACAAGAAGTATTTTACTTATTTCTAATTTTGTGTTACTATTTACTTAGATTGTAAGAAATTAATTAAATTTAAAAAAAGGGGGTTGTTATGAAAAATGTAACAGATAATTATATTTTGAAGAACTTGATATTAATAGTTCTGAAAAGTACTAAGTCTTTTGTGACTTTTAGTTATCTTATTTTTTGGTTGGAAAAGATTTCTGTTAGTTCACATTATCAATTTACCTTTACTCAAAAACAGATAAAAACCTTAGTAGCTTTTTTATTTTTTGAGGGTTATATTTCCTTAGATCGTGAGTTTGTTGAAAAAGAGTGTTTCCAATCTCGTTTAGGAGTTACAGAAGAAGGTTTAAAAGCTTTAAGAGAAACACATCTTTTGCTTTAAAAATAAGGAAAATATAAAATAATTTAAGGAGTTTTTAAGGGCGTTGGTTTCTACCGACGTCCTTTTTGATAAAATTAATAAAAAAAAGAGGAATGAGCTTTGCTCACTCCTCTTTTTATTTATCTAGATTTTAAAACACTATCCACAATTCCATATTTTTTAGCTTCTTCGGCTGATAACCAGTAATCTCTATCACTGTCTTTTTCTATTATAGTTTTTGATTTTCCTGTAGCTTTAGCCAACATTTCATAAAGTTTATTTTTAAGAGCTATTATATGTTTAGCTGTGATTTCTATATCAGATGCTTGTCCTTCTACTCCTGTTAAGGGTTGATGAATCATTACTTCTGAGTTAGGTAAAATAAATCTTTTTCCTTTTTTCCCTTGGGAAAGAATCATTGCTCCCATAGAAGCTGACATTCCCACACAAACAGTAGCTACATCAGGTTTTATATGATTCATTGTGTCAATAATAGCCAAGCCTGATTGAATCTGTCCTCCAGGAGAGTTTACATAAAGAGTAATGTCTTTTTTAGGATCTTCTGATTCAAGGAAAAGTAATTGAGCAATAATAATATTTGCTACATTATCATCAATTACTCCACCAATGAAAATAATTCGTTCTTTTAATAAACGAGAATAGATATCAAAAGCTCTTTCTCCAAATTGTGATTTTTCTATAACTGTTGGAATTAACATATTTTTTAATTTTATTTATTGGTTCTCTAATAATTTAAACACCTCTTGGTTTGAAAGTATCATTTCTACATAAGGTTTAATTTGTTCTTCTTTGGCTTCTTTATGTTGTTTCAAAAGTTCTTCTATATTCTTTTTTATATCTTCTTCTTTAGGAACAATTTTTTCTTCTTTAATTATATTATCTAAAATAATTTGAACAGTTGCTTTCTTTATTGCTTCAGGTTTTAGTTCATTTTTAAATTCTTCTTCAGTTTTCTTTAGATGTTCTAGATATTTATCAAATTGTAACCCCATCCGACTAATATCTGATTTAGTTTGAACTAACATTCTCTCTAATTCACTATTAATGATGACTTGCGGTAATTCAATTTTAACCTCTTCTATAATTTTTTCTATGATTTTAATTTTTTTAGCTTCTAGTATTTTATATTCTTTTTCTTTTTGAATATTTTCTTTTAACTTAATTTTAAAATCAGTTACATCCTTAAAGTCTCCTATTTTTTTTACAAATTCATTGTTGATTTCAGGAAGTTCTGGTTCCACAGCTTTTTCAACTCCATTCTCATCTTTTGTTGGCGCTACTTGTGGAACATTCATCTTCTGAATTTGAGTTAAAGTATCTTCAATTTCTTTTTCAGTGACTTCTATTACTTCCTCTTTTTCATTGTTGATTTTTTTAGCAATACTTTTATAATCAGGTAGTTTAATTTCAGGAATAACATCAACTAAAATTTTAAATTCTACTGGAGTTTTAGGAGTAATTTTTGTAATAGTAATTTGGGGTTGTCCAATTGCTTTTATGTCATTTTGGATAATTATTAAGGGATAAATATCACTTAATGCTAAGTTAGCCATTTCATTTAACAATGGTAACTCTCCTATTTTTTTAACTAAAACATCTTCAGGGATATGGCCTTTTCTAAAACCGTCCATTTTAATCTCAGCTCCTAGGTTTTCAATAGCTTTTGATCGTTGCCTTTCCAGTTCTTCAATCGTAATAGAAGCCTCAATTTCTAGTTGAGAGTTATCTAGTTTCTTTACTTTTAGTTCTTTTTTTTCTGTCATTATATTTTAAATTTAGTATTCAATAATAATTGGATTATAGCTTAAAACAGGTAAAAAACCAATTAAATTTAAAAAACCCTCTAAAAAGAAGGTTTTTTAAGATATATAACTTTGAGCTAACTATTCTAATGGTAGTTCTTCTGCTGGAACTTCATCTTCTAGGAGTATTTCGTCAGCTGGTGCTTCAGGTGTCTCGTCTATAACAGCAGGGTCATCAACGATAACTGTATCATCTGAATTTTTAGATCCCCAGAAATAAAGTCCTCCGATAATGATTACTATTATTACTATAATAGAACCAATCATTGATCCTGAACCTCCTTTATTTGTTGCTGGTGCAGCAGTTGTTGTTTCTTCAACAACTTCTTGTTCTTGGTTGTTATATTCTTCCATAATAATTAATTATTTAGTTTATTATAACTTGTGGTGACCTGCCTCAAGTTGTTTTTATTAATATAAACTTGGCTTAAGTATATATAATAAAAATTAAAAAAGAAATATGAATTGTGTATAAAGCTTGGTTGTTGTATTTTGTCAAATAAGACTAATTTATAACTATAAAAACACAGGTGAAAAGCTTTAGCTTTTCACCTGTGTTTTTTGTCTTATTAGCGGTTACTGATGAAGTGGCCTCTTTTATTTCTCCTCAGTAACTTCTTTAACTTCCTCAATAGGTGCTTCTGGAGTTTCTGTTACTTCCTCTGTATCTTTTGATACAACTTCTGTTTCAATTGGCATTTCTATTTTTTCTTTATCTTCTTCATCGTTTGATTCTTCTTCTGGACTTTGAATATCAATTTTCCAGTTAGTTAACCTCGCTGCTAGTCTAACATTTTGTCCTCCTTTACCAATAGCTAGTGATAATTGATCTTCAGAAACTTGAACTACAGCAGTTTTCTCATCTTCATTTAGTTCTATATCAATTATTTTAGCAGGGGAAAGAGCTTCTGTTATAAATTGTTTAGGATCTTCTGACCATTCTATTATATCAATCTTTTCTCCTCCTAATTCACTCATAACGGTTGAAACACGAACACCTCTTTGGCCAACTAAAGAACCAATAGGATCAATATTTTCATCATTTGAAATAACTGCAATTTTTGAACGAGAACCAGCTTCTCGGGCAATAGCTTTAATTTCTACAGTTCCGTTCGCGATTTCAGGAACTTCAATTTCAAATAATTTTTTCAAAAATTGAGGATGCACTCTAGAAAGTCTTAAAAATACACCTTTCATAGTTTCTTCTACTGAGTAAAGATAAGCTTTGATTCTTTCTCCTTGTTTAAATTTTTCTGAAGGAATTTGTTCTGAGTAAGGTAAAATTCCAGTAGCTCTTTGTAAGTCAACAAAAATATTACCTCTTTCTACTCTTTGAATAGTTCCGCTGACGATTTCATTTTGTTTAGTATCAAATTCTTTTGAAATAGAAGATTTTTCAGCTTCTCTAATTTTTTGAATTATAGTTTGTTTCGCTGTTTGGGCTGCAATTCTTCCAAAGTCATCTTTTGCTTCTAGTGGGAAAATAATTTCTTCTTCCAATTTAGCATCAGCCTTAATTTTAACAGCATCTTCAAGAAGAATATGGTGTTCTGGGTTAAAATTTACTTCACCCTGATTTTCTATTGAATGATTCGTGTTTATTGGTGTTTGTTTTTCATTTTCGTTATTTTCTTCTGAATCTTTTTCTTCAGGTAATTTAACTTGAGATTCATCAACTACTATCTTGACTTGGAAAAATTCAGTTTTTCCTGTTTCTATATCAAAATTAGCCCTAATAATTTGACCTCTTTTACCATATTCTTTTTTGTAAGCACTTGCTAATGACATAGCAATGGCTTCTATTATTTTTTCTCTTGGAATTCCTTTTTCTTCTTCTAGTTGGTCTAGAACAGAATGAATTACTTTTAAATCAAACATAATGATATTAGTCGAAAGTTTTTAAAGCCAAAAGTCGAAAGTCTTGTAAAAAATTTGCTTCGCAAATTTTTTGCTTTTAGACTTTTTAGACTTTATAGACTTTTGACTTTCCTTATTTATTAAAAAAATTCGCTATTTAGCGAACCTTGTGCCTTCTTTCTTATCAATTTAATTAAAAATAACATTTTTTATGCTTGAATGCAAGTTTGGTATCACTTTTATTTATAAATAATAGTGAAGAGGCAAGAAAATAAAAAAGTCGGCAAGACACTTTGTGTCTTGCCGAAAATTTTTATAAAGCCAGAGAAAAAGAATTAACGTATCCTCTCTCTCCATTCAAGGTCCCATGTATCCAAAAGGATGAATTCGTCAATAACTTGGGGACCAAGGTAAGTTCCGTCCTTACTGAACCAACCTCCGTACTTGGCTACATCACTTTTTTTTGCAGCAACATGTTTACTACCGCTTTCATAGTGAATCATTTCACCATCTAATTCAAAGACAGTGCTATATCGTAGTAACATACATGCTTCAGAACTAAGATATGATTCATAGCCATAATGTCGGTCAAGTTTTCCGTCACCGTTTCTATCTTTATTAGATAGATAAGCATCGTTCCAAATTACTTTTGTTGCTCCGTTAAGCATTGGGTCGTTAAAATCACAATAATAATTAGCTCCTCTAGAGAGGCTACAAAACTCTCCAATAAACCTATGGTTTAGATAATCAAAACCATAACTATCTATTCCTTGTGTGACTTGGTTAAATGGTTTACTGGCAATGTTAAACTCCGCGGCACTGTCATCGCCATAAACAAGGGTTGAAAGAAAAAAACTACCTACGAAAATTAAACACAGTGTTAAAAAACTAATCTTTTTCATTACAACCTCCTTAACGGTAAAATTTTTTGGCTTTATTTTTACTCTTTACTTGTTGTAAAGAACTCTAATTTAGATTATAGAATAATTTAGCTTTAAGTCAAGGGTTTTTCATTTACTTCTCGAAAAAAGTTAAAACAAATCAAAACATTGACATTAAATTTTTTTTAAACATCTTTATTTATCCACAGCTTAAATTATTAAATAATATTTATTAAGAGTATAATATAAAGATATGAAACTAAAAAAAATTATTACAAGTGCTGTTTTTATGGGTATTTTATTCGTTATTTTTTCTTTTAATCAAGTAGACAAAAATCTTCAGCAAACACATGTAGATGCTGGAAGTGATCACAACGTTTCAGGTTACGCTTGGAGTGATAATATTGGCTGGATTTCTTTTAATTGTATTGATGGGGGGGCAGGACAAAGTGATATTTGTTCAGTTTCTAATTATGGAGTAGATGTTGGAGCCGATAATGTGTTATCAGGCTATGCTTGGAGTGACAATATTGGCTGGATTTCTTTTAATGAAAACGATTTAAATGGTTGTCCTGAAAATGACTGTAGAGTTGAATTAATTGGAGGAAACTTAGTCGGTTGGGCTAAAGCTTTATCAGCTGATAATAATGGTTGGGATGGATGGATAAGTTTAGATTTTAGTACTGGAGGCGGAGCTTTCCAACCAGACCCTGTTAATTATGGAGTTTCTTTAATAGGATCTGAGTTTGGTGGTTTTGCTTGGGGTTCAGATGTAGTTGGCTGGATTTCTTTTAATTGTACTGATACTGGTCTTTGTGGAACATCTGATTATAAAGTTATTTATGGAGATTACTCAAGCCCTAATATTACAGAGTTTCATGTTGAAAATGTTGTAACTGGAAATATACCAACTATAAGCTGGGTTGTTGAAAATGCCGATAGGTGTACTGGGGATTGGACAGCTAGTACTTTATGTACTACTGAGCTTGGGTGTGCTAGTTCTTCTGTAGAGGGTTCTGCAGTGACTTCTCCTACAACTTATGAAATTACTTGTATTAATACTGTTTTAGGAGGATTTGATACTGCAATTGTGACTCCAAGCCTCTTTTATGAATTAGGTTTTATAGAGGGTTATACTGGAACTGTAAGTGTTGATTTTGTAGTTAGTGGAGCAACTACTACAAAAACTAAAATAGGAGTAATCCCTTATAATGGTTTTACTGGGAGTGTTACTCTTAGTGCTGATTTAGAAAGTGCTGATCCCGAAGCTTTACCAGTTGGTTCATATTCAATTTATTCAGATCAAACTTTGTCATCCAGTGAATATAATGATGGATCTGAATTTTCTATGTATATTGCAGACTCTATTTCAAATGGACGTCAAGTTTCAGTTATAGGTAATGGAAATATGTTTAAAGGAGTAGAAGTAGAAATTAGAGGAGAGGGAATAACACCTCATTGGGAACCGATTTAATCTAGTAAAATATTATTATTAATTATTAACTAAAATTCTGGTCTGTTTATTATTAAAGACTGGTAAATAAAAAAAATGAATTTTTTAAAAATTAAAAAGAACGCAGGAATATTATTTTTAGTAGGGATATTTTTTATAGCAGGAGCTTTGACTTTAAATGCATGGACAGGGCCATCAGCAGCTCCTCCGTATGATACTCCTGCGCCTTTAAATGTAAGTGCTACAGCACAAACAAAAACAGGTAATTTGTATTTTCCAAAATGGTTTGATGGAGATACTGGTTATTATGTAGATCCATCAGGAACTTCTAAATTTAATGAAATTGATTTAGGTGGCGAAAAAAGAACTACTTGGCCTGAAGGGGGGGGTGGTGTAGCTGCAGAAGTTGATACTTTAGATTCTGTAACTGATAGAAATAATACAACAAGCAATTCTATAAAAGTTGCTAGTATGATTGATAGTAATCATAATAGTTATTATATAAATCCATATGGTTTTTCTGTTATTAATGTACTTAAATCAAACTATCTTTATATGAAGAAAACTCCGAGTACCAGTGTTAAATCAAGTAAAACTAATTGGGTTGATATTGCTAGCCCTAAGCTTAATATAACATCTTGCTATGCTAGCTATAGCAAAACTTGTTCAGGATATAACTCTATGATTTTCCCTGCTGGTAAGGCTGGAGATTCATACAATAAGTATCCCACAATATGTTATGGAAAATGGTCAATGAACACTGGAACAGGACAGTCGTCTTGTGATACAGGGTGGATATGGAGTGCTAATTGTGATAAACCTGATGGATATTTAGGTACTACATTTTCTAATTGTCCTATGGCTGGTGGTAATGCTCCTTATTAATAACTAAAAGATTAATGATTAAAAAATATGTCTAAACAAACAATAAATATTATCCTAATAATTGTAGTGTCTTTTGTTCTAGGATACAGCGTCTCTTTTATCGGAGATAATACATTTCAAGCTGGTTGGGATGCTGCTGAAGAAAGATTAGCTGAATTCGGGTTAGTTTTAGAAGAAAATATGGAAATATCTACTGTTAATGGCCTTGTTCAGGAAATAACAGATAATAAAATTACTTTAGAAATTGAAGCATTAGAAATTTTAGCTGATTCATCACTAAATACTAGGGTTATTGAGATAACTGATAATACTATATTTTATAGGCTTGTAGAAAAAGACTCAGAAGTTTTTGAAAAGGAAATGGAGGAATTTGATAAAAAAACACAGGAGGGTTTAGAAATGGTTGATTTTGATTTTCCAGAGCCTTTTATAAAAGAAGAAATTACTTTGGCTGAAATTGAAGTTGGTCAGTGGGTTTCTGCTATAGCTGGTGAAAATATAAAAGATATAAAGCAATTTGAAGTTTTGGAAATTTCAATTCAATAAATTTTTTTAAAGTTTTAATTAAAAACACTGTAATAAAATTACAGTGTTTTTAATTTATCACTCTTTGGGAATCAAAATTTGTCTCTGTAAGTTGAGTAAAAGAAATTTTAAATCTATTTAAATCTATTGCCTTTAGGTAATAGTAATTTTGAATTTTTTATTCAGAGCTTGGAGTACTCAATTTCTTTTTGCACATATTTTTTGGAATCTAAAATTAAATTATAGTATAATTAGTCTAAGATGTTTTTAGATAAGGAACAAGTAAATTCTTTAATTTTAGAATTGGGTTTAGCTACTCAAGAAGATTTTGATATTGCTGAACAAGAAGTTCAAGAGATTAATTCACAATTAAATGAAGGGGAAGGGTTAGAGGTTAATAATATTTTAATTAAAAAAGGAATTATAAATGAAGATGAACTTAGAGAAGTTCAGTCTAAGGTAACAAATACTTCTTTTATTAATTTAAAAGACAGAGAAATTGAAGATGAAATATTATTTAGTATCCCAGAGCCTATTACGAGAAAATATAAAATTATAGCTTTTGATAAGAACGCTGATGTATTAAAAATAGCAGTGTTAGATTTGGCAGTTTTGGATAAGATTGATTTTTTGAAGAAAAATGTAGCTTTAAAAGTAATACCGTATTTATCTGATGAAATATCTATTAATCAAAATATTTTAAAGTATCAAGAGTTACTTAAAGATGGCTATGGAAAAATTATTCAAGATGAATTTTTAGCTTTTCAAACTATTTCAGAAGATATGTTGAAAAACTTATCTAGAGAAGAGAAGTTAGAATTAGCCAGAGATAAAAAAATTAATTATATTTTTGAATTATTTTTAAAACATGCTTTATTGCAAAAAGCTTCTATTATTCATATTGAACCACAACGAGATAAGACTTTAATTAAATATAGAATTGGCGGAAAATTGTATACGTCAATGATTTTACCTAAAAATGCAGCAACAATTTTTAATTTAAAAATTAAAGTTTTTACAGGAGAAGACATTGATAAAAAATTATCTCATTTTAGTATTGGTTTTGATGGAAAAGAAGTTGTGTTTCAGGTAAATAAAATTCAATCTTTATGGGGAGAAAGAATTGTGTTAAATATTTTACAGCAAGGAGAATCTGACTTTTCTTTAGAATCTTTAGGTTTTCATGGGAAAGCTTTGGATATTTTGTATTCAGAAATAGAAAAGAAGGAAAAAACTATTTTAATTACAGGTGATCAGGATTCAGGGAAAACAACAACTTTTTATACTTTTTTAGATTTATTAAATAATACTAATTTAGCCATAGGAACTATAGAAAATTCTATTGGTTTTCAGATGAATGGAATAAATCAGGTTGTTACTAATAAAGAGATTGGTTTTGGTATTTCTCAAGGTTTAGATAAATTAGAAAAACAAAATTTAGATGTTTTAGGAATTGATAAAATAGAAGACCTTAAAAATTTAAAGGGGTTGTTTAAGGTTTTGTGGGTAGATAGGTTTAACTTTGCGATTTTAGATACACAGGAAAATTCGGGAATTGAAATTATATTTAAATTGAAAGATTTAGAAATAAATCCGGCTGTTATTGTTGCTAGTTTGAGCAGTATTATTTCTCAAAAATTAATTTCTGCGTTAAATGAGAATAAAAAAGAAGAATATTATCTGAGTGTTGATGAGATAAAGAAGATTTCTAAAAAAAGAGATGTAGATATGGAGAAAGTAATGAGTGCTCTTGTTGAAGAGGATGTTTTGAAAGATAAAAAGTCTTGGACGGAAGTCCCTTTCTTTAAGTTAAAGGTAGCTAAGAAAAAAAATCAAGTTTCAGATGATATTAATACTAAAAAAGTAATGGTCAGCGAGGTTTTTAAGATTAGTTTAGTTGTTAAAGAGATGATATTAAATAACGCCACAAAAAAAGATATAGAAAATCAAGTTTCAAAAGAGGGAATATTGACTATCTCAGAGGATATTCTCTTCAAAGCTGTTCAAGGACTAATTTCAATAGAAAATCTTTTGTAAAATCTTAATGGAATGAAAAAAATAGTTATTGCTAATTGGAAAATGAACCCGCAAAGTCTTCGTGAAGCAGAAGATCTTTTTAAAAATGTTAAAAAGAAGTCTTCAAAATTAAAAAAAGTTAAAATTATTATTTGTCCACCAGCTGTTTACATAGAGAGGCTAAGAAAATTAAGTGAGAAAACTAATACTACTTTTCTTGGAGCTCAGGATTGTTTTTATAGAGAATACGGAGCATGGACAGGAAAACTTTCTCCTAAAATGTTAAGAAATGTTGGGGCAGATTTTGTGATCCTAGGACATTCTGAATTAAAAAGTTTAGGGGATACTTACGACGATATAAATATTAAAGTTAAGTTAGCTTTAAAAAATAAACTCACACCGATTATTTGTGTTGGTGAAGAAAATAGAGATAATCAAGGTACTTATTTTTCTATGATAGAAAAACAAATATTATCAGCATTAAGTGGTGTAGGAAGTCAATTTTCTGATAAAATTATAATTGCATATGAGCCAATTTGGGCAGTAGGGAAAGACGCAAAAAAAATAATAAGTCCAGAAGAACTTATACAAATTGTTATTTTTATAAAAAAGATTTTAGCTGATAAATACGGAGTTGAAAAGATAAAAAAAATAAATATTTTGTATGGAGGTTCTGTAAACTTTAGGAATGTAGAGGAGTTAATTCAAAAAAGTGGAGTAAATGGTTTTTTAATTGGAAGAGATTCTTTGGTTTATAAAAATTTCAATAATATTTTAGATATAATAGAGAATTCTTAAAATGAAATCAATTTTAGAACAAAAAGGAAAACTAAAAGGTAAGAGAGTCTTGTTAAGATTAAGTTTAAACGTGCCTGTAAACGAAGAAAATGTAATTAGTGATTTTAAATTAAAAAGAATTTTACCTACCATAGAATTTTTAAGAAATGAGGGGGCAAAAATATTAATTTTGGGTTATATCGGAAGAGAAAAGATAGACACCTTAAGACCTGTAGAAGAATATTTTAAACAATTTTTTAATTTAAGGTTTATTGAAGATATCTTAGATGAAGAAAATTTAAATATTGTTTCAAGCATGGCAGAAGGAGAAGTTATTTTGTTTGAAAATCTAAGAAAATATGACAAAGAGATTGATAATGATATTGAGTTTACTAAAAAAATTGCTTCATTAGGAGATATTTACGTGAATGAAGCTTTCCCTGACTCACATAGGGAGTATGCTAGTATTATTGGTTTACCTAAGTTTATGGAGTCTTATTTTGGGCCAGTTTTTATTCAGGAAATTGAGGCTTTGCAGGATATCAAAAAAATGATATCTCCAAATATTTTTGTTTTAGGAGGAGATAAGTTAAAAACAAAATTACCTTTTGTTAGGAAGTTTGTAGAAATGGCGGATTTTGTTTTTGTGGGTGGTTCTCTGGCTAATGATTTTTTTAAATTAAAAGGATTTGAGGTAGGGAAGTCATTAGTTTCAAATGAGGATTTAGGTTTAGATGATTTATTGGATAATAAAAAGATAATATTACCAATAGACTTAGTTGTTTTAAATGCAGATGAAATTTTTACAAGAGAAGTAGATGAAGTTTTAAAAAATGATATTATTTTAGACGCAGGACCAAAAACAATTAAACTTTTAGAGGAGAAGATAAAGCAATCAAAATTTATTTTATGGAATGGACCTATTGGTGATTATAAAAGAGGTTTTATTGATGCTACTAATAGCTTAATTAAGGTAATTGCTGATTCTAAAATAGAATCTTTTGTGGGAGGGGGAGATACAGTTTTTTGTATAGATAAATTAGGGTTAGCTGATAAATTTGATCTTTTATCTACAGGAGGAGGGTCAATGTTGAAGTATGTTTGTAATAAATCTTTGGTTGGAATTGACGCGATTACAAATAACTAAACTAAACGGCTCATCTAGATGGGCCGTTTAGCACGGCTTAAAATAAGGTTAAAATTCCATCGGCTCATTAAAATGAGCCGATGGAATTCTTTAATTTCAAACACTTATTACAGTAGTTGAACTACTGTAATAATAAAAGGGCAAGGCTTTAGCCTTGCCCTTTTATTATCCTCCACTTATCCCCAAAACAAAAAACAAAAGCAAAAACAAAACAAGGTATAATATTAAATACATACGTATATAAATAAACAAACAGCGAACAGCTGTTTGTTTGGGGTAGTCTGTATATATTATTTATCTAAAAATGAGAAAAAAGATAAAAAACAAAATTAAAAAAATATTAGAAATTAACACATCTATACTAGTGTTAGTAATAGGTATTTTAATATTCTCTGGTATAACATCAGCTGCTCTAATATATGGAATAGTTTCTGATTCAAAAGCATCACTGGTTGGTTATTGGCCGTTGGATGAGGAGAGTGAGAAAAGAGGTGATGAATTTTTATCTAATGGAAATTGTGAATCGGCTGTACCAACATTAGATTCTTCAGGAGGTGGTACTAGAGTTACCACTGCACTTTCAACAACTGTTGTTCATACGGGTTCTAACTCAGTAAAGATGACTTTAACAGAAGATACCAGCGATGGATATTATGCAATGGGAAATGGTGATTTAAATGGTCTGGAGACAGGAAAAACATATGTATATTCAGGCTATGTTTATAATCCTTCTTCTGGTGGAATTTCTACTCAGGTAATATTATATTTTTATGATTATAACGAATCTTATTCTCAAAGTAGTCAGTATATATCAACAAAAGATGAATGGGTTCCTTTTTCTGTAACAAAAACAATAACAAGTGATGCTACTCAAGTTTTTTTCAGAGTAAAAGCATATGGTCTTAACACTGAATATTTATATTTTGATGACCTTTCTGTAAAAGAAATAAAAGTAGGAGACAAAACAGGAAATTCAAACGATGGAACAATCTACGGACCTACATACACCACAGACCAAATGGGACAATCTAATAGAGCGATGAGTTTTGATGGGGTTGATGATTATATTAACATCAATGATGTAGCTAATGATGTTGGTACTGATGTTACAATCTCTGGTTGGGTTAAAGCAATTCCACATAGTGTTTCTGATGCTTTTGTTTGTGTGAATACCTCAGCTGGGAATAATAGATTTCTTTTGTTTATTGATGAAGACAATAAATTTCGTGCTGTTGATACTAATACAACAGAAGCAATTTCAACTACAGTAGTAGCCGATAACACTTGGCACTATTTAACTTATACTAAAAATGGCTCTGCAGGAAAACTTTATGTTGATGGAGTAGAAGAAGCTTCACATACAGCAGACTTTGTACTTGCTTCTACTGATCAATGGTCAATTGGACAAGAATATGACGCTGCTGCAGTAAGTAACTTTTTCCCTGGTTCAATCTCCGACGTCCGCATCTACAACAAAGCCCTAACAGCTACAGAAATACAATCTCTCTACGAACAATACCGTCCAAAAACACAAGTAAGTAATTTACAAAAAGGTTTAGTTGGACATTGGCCTTTGGATTCTGAGAGTGAAAAAGGAACAAACGGAGGTTTTGATGTTTCTACAGCTGTTTATGATTCAGTTTTTTCTGTACTTGCTCAAAGTTTAGATTCACGTGCAGTGGCATTTAGTACAGACGGAACAAAAATGTTTATTCTTGATAAAACAGGAGCTGAAGTTAATGAATACCATTGTTCAACAGGTTTTGATGTATCTACCTGTTCCTATGATTCTCTTTTTTCTATAGCTAGTCAAGATACAGGGGCACAAGGTATGATTTTTAATCCAACTGGAACAAAAATGTTTCTTAGTGGATCAGCTAATGATAGTATTTACGAATACCATTGTTCAACAGCTTTTGATGTATCTACTTGTGTTTATGATTCTGTTTTGTCTGTAGCTGCTCAAGATGTAGATCCTGAAGAAGTTACTTTTAATACAGACGGATCAAAAATGTTTGTTGTTGGTAATTCAGGGAATGATATAAATGAATACCATTGCACAACAGGATTTGATATCAGCACTTGTTCCTATGATTCTGTTTTCTCTGTATCTGCTCAAGAAGCAGAGCCTAATGGAATTGCCTTTAACCCAAACGGAACCAAAATGTTAATAGTTGGGGGTACAGGAGATAATGTTTATGAATATCATTGTACAGCTGGTTTTGATGTTAGTACTTGTTCTTATGATTCTGCTTTTTCTGTAGCTACTCAAGAAATAAATCCCCATGGAATTACTTTTAACACGACTGGAACAAAAATGTTTATTGTTGGTAATGACGGAGATGAAGTTAATGAATATCACTTAGACGAAGGAAATATGACTTCAGGAGATAAAACCCCCTATGAAAACGATGGAACTATTAGTGGTGCAATCTTAACAACAGACCAAATGGGACAAGCTAACAGAGCTATGAGTTTTGATGGAACAAATGATTATGTTCAAGTAGCTAATTCAAGTTCTATCAATTCAGAAAATATTACCGTTGGACTCTGGGCAAAAAGTGATACTGCAACATGGAATCAGACATGTTCTCTTGTGAGTAAAAGAAATGCATATATTTTATCTCCAATGGCAGGTACTAAAGAAATTAGATTCTATTTTTATGATACTGTTTGGCATGCTGTTGGCTACACAACAGATGTAGATTTAACAGAATGGCATCATTATCTTGGAACTTATGACGGAACAAATATTAAGATCTATATAGATGGTGTAGAAAAAAACCTGAATGCTATATCAAGTAGTATAAACATAGCTGACACAGGTCCTTTGTATATTGGTTGGGATGATGGCGTTGCTGGAAGGTATTTTGGTGGAGATATCTCCGACATCCGCATCTACAACAGAGCCTTAAACACAACTGAAATAAATGATCTCTATCATTCATATAGACCTAAAGTATCTCCAGGATCTCTACAAAAAGGACTAGTAGGTTCTTGGCCTTTAGATACAGAGAGTGAAAAAACAAAACAAGGAGGTTTTGATGTTTCTACAGCTGTTTATGATTCTGTTTTTTCTGTTTCTGCTCAAGACACAGCTCCTACAGGGCTAGCCTTTAACACAGACGGAACAAGAATGTTTATGATTGGAATGAATACAGACTATGTTTGGGAATATCATTGTACAACAGGTTTTGATATTAGTACTTGTACAGTTGATTCTGGAAGAAGTATTAGTGCTCAAGAAACCACTCCATTAGATTTAGCTTTCAGTGCAGATGGAACAAAGATGTTTGTAGTTGGTACCTCAGGAAATGATGTAAATGAATATCATTGTTCAACAGGTTTTGATGTTGGCACTTGTAACTATGACTCTGTTTTTTCTGTAAATAGTCAAGAATCAGATCCTAATGGGATAGCTTTTAATACAGAAGGAACAAGAATGTTTATAATTGGTAATTACGGGAATGATATTAATGAATATCATTGTACAACTGGTTTTGATGTGAGTACTTGTTCATATGATTCTGTTTTTTCTGTATCTACCCAAGAAATTAGCCCTTATGGAATGATTTTTAACAAAGATGGAACAAAAATGTATGTTATTGGAGCTACAGGACAAGATGTTAATGAATATCATTGTACAACTGCTTTTGATGTGAGTACTTGTTCGTATGATTCAGTTTTTTCTGTATCTACTCAAGAAACATCTCCTGCAGGAATCAGATTTAATAATGATGGATCAAAGATGTTTGTTGTTGGAATTAGTGGAGATGAGATTAACGAATACCACCTAGACCCTCCAGTCTCAATCACAGGAGACAAAACACCTTATTCAAACGATGGAACAATAACAGGACCAACATCAACAACAGGAAAAGACGGAGAATCTGACGGAGCTTTGAGTTTTGATGGAGTTGATGATTATATTAATCTAGGGGATGGTTCAAGTGTTAATGTTACAGGAAGTCAAACCATAAGTATGTGGCTTTATCCAACTAATTTTTCTGCTAGAAGAAATCCTATTAATAAAGCTTATGGTGGAGAAGGAACTATTACCCAAGAATTAGACGGAGATTTAAATTATTATTATGGAACAGCAGGTGGTAATGCTGCACCTTACCAAAGCTTTAGGACTACTTCACCCTTAACTTTAAATACTTGGAACCACCTTGTTCTAACCAGAGATTTAGATAATATGGTTTTAAAATGGTATTTAAATGGTGAAGAAATCACTTCGGTTGCAGCTTCTTATTCTTCAGCTACAGCTTCATCTGCTGATTTGATAATTGGTGATGGGTATACATCTAATTATGCTGGTAAAATATCTGATGTTAATCTTTACAACAGAGCCTTAAGCGCAGAAGAAGTTGATTTACTTTATCATAGGAGGTAAAGAAAAGGGTGAGGCTCCTCCTAATGCGGACAGGTTTACCTCGCCCTTTTTTATTTAATTAAGTTTCAAAGTTTTTTGTATCTCTTTTATTTCTTCATTTTTATATTCCATCCCATTCCAATTTTTATGTCCGTCATTTTTAAAACGGGGAATAATATGAATATGTGTATGAAAAATAATTTGTCCTGCAGCAGTTTCGTTATTTATTATAATATTCATTCCGTCAGCTTCTAATTTTTCTTTTATATGCTTAGCTAACTTTTTCACTAGAACCATTAACTCTCCAAAGACATTATCTTCCATTTCTAAGATATTTTTAGAATGTTTTTTAGGGATTACTAAAGTGTGTCCTTTATTAATAGGGCTAATATCTAAAAAAGCCAAAAATTTTTCATCCTCATATATTTTATGGCTAGGAATTTCTTCTGCCACGATTTTACAGAATAAGCAATCATTCATACTTCTATTATATGTTAAAATAACAAAATGGAAAAGAAGATAATTTTAGGAAAAGATTTACCTAAAGAAATTAAAGAAGAGTTTAAAGTATATCCTGAGTTGTTAGGACAATTACTTTTTTATAGAGACATAAAAACACAGGTTGAAGCTGAAAAGTTTTTAAATCCTAATTATGAAAAAGATACTCATAACCCTTTTTTAATCAAAGGAATGGATTTAGCTGTGAAGATGATTTTAAAAGCTATTCAAGATGGAAAAAAGATTCTAATTTATAGTGATTATGACGCAGATGGAATTCCAGGTGCTGTAGTTTTAAATGATTTTTTTAAAAAAATTTCTTTTGAAAATTTTCTTGTTTATATTCCTAATCGTTTAAAGGAGGGTTATGGATTAAAAGTAAAAGCTATTGAAAAATTAAAAAAAGAAGAAAATATTGATTTAATAATTACTATAGATAGTGGAATTACTGATTTTAAGGCAATTAAAAAAGCAAAAGATTTGGGCTTGGATGTCATTGTTACAGATCATCATTTAGTAAATGGGGAATTACCACCAGCTGATGTTATTTTAGATTCAAAACAAGAAGATGATAATTATCCTGATGATATGTTGTGTGGTTCAGGAGTGATTTTTAAATTGGTTTTAGCTTTAATCAAGAAAGGTAGTTTTAATTTAGAAAAAGGTTGGGAGAAATGGCTTTTGGACATGGTGGGTTTGGCTACTATTGCTGATATGGTTCCTTTAAAAAATGAGAATAGAGTTTTAGCTTATTATGGATTGATAGTTTTAAGAAAATCTCGCCGACCAGGTTTACAAAAATTATTAAGAAAGGCTTGGATTAAGCAACATCAATTAGTTGAAGAAGATATTTCCTTTATGATAGCTCCTAGAATTAATGCTGCTTCACGAGTTTCTGATCCTAGAATTGCCTTTGATTTATTGTCTACTCAAAGTGAAATAAAAGCAGGGCAATTAGCTGATGAATTAGATAAATTAAACAATAAGAGAAAGACTTTGGTAGCTACAGCAGTAAGAAAAGCTAATAAGAAAATAAAAGAAAGGGATACGAAAGACGTAATTGTTATTGGAGATCCTGAATGGAATGTTGGATTATCTGGCTTAATAGCTTCTTCGTTACAAGGAGAATATGGGCGACCTTGTTTTGTATGGGGAACAGATGAAAATGGAAAATATTGTGGTTCTTGTAGAGCAGAGAATATTGATTTAGTAGAGTTAATGAACTTAGTAGATAAAGATGTTTTTGAACATAGCGGAGGGCATAAAATGGCTGGAGGTTTTGGAGTAAATACAGAGCAAATTCATTTTTTAGAAGAAAAAATTTTAAATGCTTATAAAGAAATTAAAGATAAAGTTTCTAAATTAGAAATTTTTGTTGATAAAAAAATAACCCTAGATGAAATTAATTGGGATAATTATAAGTTGATAGAAAAATTAGCACCTTTTGGTATGGAAAATCCTAAACCATTATTTTTATTTGAGGAAGTAGAGATTTTTGGAGAAAAAGTTTTCGGCAAAACAGCTAATCATTTAGAACTAATTTTTAAAAATTCTAAAAATCAAAAAATAAAAGCTATTAATTTTTTTAGTGATTATGTAAAAGATAAAAAAACTTTATTAAAGACAGGGGAAAGGATAAATTTTTTAGCTAATATAGAAAAAAATAATTTTGGAGGAGCAAACGAATTAAGATTGAGGATAGTTGAGATTATAAAATAATCTCAAAATTGGCACATTTCTTCGTTAGTTTCAGGAAAATAAATAATTTAGTAGTCCGACTACTGAACAAACACTAACACAAATTTGCCTAAAGATTTAAATTAACAAACTAAAGTAGTCGGACTACTAAATTATTTGATCAAAATATTTTCCTTCACTTTCTCGAACTGTACTCAATTTTAGGATTATTTAGATTTAAGACCTGTGATATAATTATTGTATTAAATTAATTTAAAGTTATGGATATAAAAATATTTACAGATGGAGGTTCTCGGGGGAATCCTGGGATTTCTGGAGCAGGGGCAGTCGTCTTTGATGACAAAGGAATTGAATTAGGAACAAATTTAAAATTTTTAGGGAAAAAAACAAATAATTGGGCTGAGTACGAAGCGGTGATTTTAGGTTTAGAATTAGCTCATAAACTTTTTGACAAAAAAACTCAAGAAATAAATTTTGAAATGAAAATGGATAGTCAGTTGGTACAAAGACAATTAAAAGGGGAGTATAGAGTCAAAGAAGACTCTTTAAAGGAACAGTTTCTAAGAGTCCATAATTTGATAGTAAAATATTTTCCTAATATAAAATTTACTCATATTCCTCGTGAAGAAAATAAAAGAGCTGATGAGTTAGCAAATGAAGCAATGGATGAAGGTGGTTTATAAAAATATAAATAATGAATCCTGTTAGAGATTTGGCGGGGTTAAAATTACTAATTTAATTTGAAGATAGTTATTAAAAGTAAGGGACTTGTCCCGTTAGAGATACTTTTAATAAAGTATCTCTAACGGGATGGACTTCTCATATTTTACTTTTTCAGTTTTTTCATTTATTTTTGGGGTAGCTTTGTGTTCGGTAATTAATTTGGGAATAATTTTCTCTCTATTTTTAATTTTATTGAGTGGGGTTCTGTTTTTTATAAATAAGCGAGATTTTTCAGAAGAAAAATCTCGCTTATTTATATTTATAATCTTTTTCTTATTATTTTTTGGTTTAGGTTTTTTGAGGTGTTCTATTTCAGAGCAAATGTTACACAAAAATTTATTAGAAGGTTATTCAAGTCAAAAAGTTTTATTGCAGGGTGTTATTGTTAATGAGCCTGATGAAAGAGAAAATAATACAAAAATAACTTTAGAAATTTCAAAATTTAATGAAATTGACCTTTTGTCTGATTATAAAATTAAAGTTTTGGTTACAGTTCCTCAATACCCTAGATATAATTATGGGAATGAAATTGTAGTTTCGGGGTTATTAAGAGAACCAGAAAACTTTAACACAGAAAACGGAAGGTCTTTTGATTATATTAATTATTTAGCTAAAGATAACATTTTTTATACAATGTACTACCCAAAGACAGAATTAATTTCAATTGGAAAAGGAAGTATTGTAAAAGAAAAATTATTTTGGGTTAAAAATTCTTTTTTACAAAAAATTCAAGAAACAATCCCAGAACCACAGTCAGCTCTTTTGGGTGGTTTATTATTAGGAGTGAAACAATCTTTAGGAGAAAAACTTCAAGAGGATTTTAGAAAAGTTGGTTTAATTCATATTATAGTTTTGTCTGGATATAACGTTACGATTATCGCAGATTTTATGATGGCTATATTTATGTTTCTTCCTCGTGTCTTTGCTTTGTCTTTAGGTTCGCTTAGTATTATTTTATTCGCTATTATGGTGGGCGGCTCTGCTACTATTATTAGAGCTTCTATTATGGCTTTATTAGTTGTTTTTGCTAGAGCTACAGGCAGAACAAGTGATGTTACACGAGCTTTATTTCTAGCTGCTTTTATTATGGTGTTACATAATCCGCAGATTGTTGTTTTTGATCCTTCTTTCCAATTATCTTTTGTGGCGACTCTAGGATTAATAATTTTATCTCCCAAGATTTCAGAATATTTAACTTTTATTCCTAAAAAATTTTATTTGAGAGAATCGGCAGTTGCGACAGTTTCTACCCAGATTTTTGTATTGCCTCTTTTATTATATATGATGGGCGAGTTATCTTTAGTGGCTGTTGTTGTAAATCTTTTAGTCTTGATGTTTGTTCCAGTAACAATGTTTTTTGGATTTTTAACAGGTTTGATTTCTTTTGTTTGGGTGATCTTAGCTCTTCCTTTTTCTTATGTTACACATTTTTTATTATCTTATGAACTAATGGTCGTAGAATCATTTGCAAAAATTCCTTTTGCTTCTGTCAGAGTTTCGTATTTTCCTTTTTGGTTAATGATGAGTATTTATATTATTTTTTCTCTAGTGTTTATGTTTCATCATGGGCAAATAAAAAATAAAAAAGAAGTTAATAAATTGGGTGAATAAAATTAAAAAAACTATCAAT
>JAGLLX010000010.1 GCA_023140255.1 Minisyncoccota bacterium
AAAGGGTTTTTAAGAATTTATTACACAAATACAATCCCTGATTTCAAGCAGAATTCTTATTTAATATTATACCGTATTTTAACCCTAATTTTTAATTAAATTGTGGATAAATACAAATAGTAGACATCGGATGTCTACTATTATTATTTTTTAACTTATTTAATCCCCTTTCATCATCTTCAAAAATACATCTTGAGAAATGTTTACTTTTCCTTGAGAAAGCATTTTCTTCTTTCCTTTCTTCTGTTTCTCTCTTAACTTCATTTTTCGGGTAATATCTCCTCCATACAAATGTCCAGTTACATCTTTTTTCATAGCTGACAATCTCTTTGCTGCAATAATATTTCCTCCTGCCTTAGCTTGAATTTTAGTTACAAACATTTGTCTTGGTAAAACTTTAAATAATTTTTCAACTGTTTTTTCTGATTCTTCCTGTATTCTTTTTCTAGCTACAATTCGTGAAAAAGCAGGAACAGATTCTTCAGCAACTAAAATATCCATTCTAACTACATCAGCCAAACGATAATCTAAAATTTCATAAGCCAAAGAAGCATACCCGGAAGAAGCACTTTTCAAATCATCAAAAAAATTTCTCATCAATTCTCTTAAAGGCATTTCTGCTGAAATAGATAAACGTCCATCTCCAAAATCTTCAGAGCCTCCCATTATTACTTCGTGTTCATAAAATAATTGAGTAATATTCCCCAAGTATTTTCCCGGAACCATTATTTGTAAAGAAATCCAAGGTTCTAAAACTTTTTCTTCTTCTCCATGTTCTGGAAAAAACACAGAAGAATAAATCATTTTTGTTTCTCCTTTTTTGTAATGAACTTCATAAGAAATACTTGGGTGAGTTACAATCAATTCAATCCCAAACTCTCTCCTTAATCTTTCTGTAATAATTTCTAAATGTAACATTCCTAAAAATCCACAACGAAAACCTCGCCCCAAAGCCCCTGACGATTCTTCATCATGAGTAAAAGAGGAATCTGATAGCTGCAACTTGCTTAAAGCTAATCGTAAAGTATTAAAATCATCAGAATCTTCTGGATAAATTGAAGCCCAAACAACTGACTTAGGTTTTTCATACCCATCTAATGTAGGCAAAAGATTTTTAGTTAAAGTAATAGTATCTCCCACAGAAGCTACTCCAGGTTTTTTAATTCCAGTTACGATGTATCCTATTTCTCCTGCTTTCAAAGAATCCTTGGCTTCTTCTTCTGGAGAAAAAATACCTACTTCCAGAGAATTAAATTTTTCTTTTGCTCCACGGAAAATTAAAGAATTATTTTTAGAAATTTCTCCATCCAACACTCGTACATAAACAATAATTCCTCTATGGGTAGAATATTTAAAATCAAAAACCAAAGCTCTAAAATCATTTACATTATCAAATTCTGTTGTCGGCTCAGGAATTTTTTCAAGAATACCATCTAAAAGTTTTTCTACTCCCACACCAGTTTTTCCCGAAGTTTCGTAAATTTCATCAAGACTACAATCTAATAAATTAGCCACTTCTTCTTTTACATCGTCAACTAAGGCTAACGGAGAATCAACTTTAGATAAAACGGGAATAATAGGAATTTCTAATTCTTTCGCCATATTTAAAGTAGTTAAAGTTTGAGCTTGTATTCCTTGAGTTGCATCCACTAATAAAATAGAACCCTCTACAGCCCTTAAAGCTCTAGAAACTTCATACGAAAAATCAATATGTCCTGGTGTATCAATTAAATTTAAAACATAACCCTTATGTTCCATTCTAACTGGTTGCATTTTAATTGTAATACCTCGCTCCCTTTCAAGTTCCATAGTATCTAAAAGTTGATCTTTCATTTTTCTCTCTTCAATAGTATTTGTAACCTCAAGCATTCTATCAGCCAAGGTAGATTTACCATGATCAATATGAGCAATTATTGAAAAGTTCCTAATTTTTTGTAATTCCTGAGATTTCATTTTAAATAGTTTAACATATCTTCTTCTGTTAGTCTTTACCAATAACCCATAGTTATTCTAATGTTCTTGAGAACATTAGAATATAAAAAATATCTAAAAAAAGGAGCTTAAGGTTTTTGTTAAAAACCTTAAGCTCCTTATACCACAAACAGATACAATTTATTCAGGAAGATCCAACATGAAACGATCATGCTTATTCAATTTCGACAAAGCGTGACGAGCAAGATGCTTCTTTACTTTTTCATCCTGTTCGATAACAATTGACTCTCCCAACAGAAAACCGTTTTTCCCATCTGTTACCACCCAAACTTTTCTTGTATGATAATCCTTAACATTCCTGTATATCTGGATGAGTCCCTCCGCAATTCTTTCATCTTCTAAAAAATTCATGGATTCAATAATGTTTCCTTGAGCATCTTTCCTGAAAACCTCCACCATTTCTTTGAGGACAAAATTTTCTGGATGATCACCGATTAACGAATGTCTTTCATTTTTTTGTGTTCCCATTTTTACTCTCCCTTAAAGCTAAGAAAAATGAAACTATTATAGAAAATACTGCCCAAAGAGGCATTCCCCACTTTACGAACTCATTAACTGTCATATCTCTACCTCCTTTTTGAGTTCCGGAAGTTCATCTACCATAGTTCCGTTATGTTTTTCAAAACAGGAACGACAGGTATAAATAGGGCAAACAGAACCCCAAACGTTAACTAAAGTTAAATTCGTAGCCAAATCGGGGCAACCTTCTGCCTGACAATTATAATTTTCAGGGACAAGGGTGCTTACTTTATACAAAGTGTGATAGTGATGAGGAAACAATCGTTCCACCAAGTGCTCTATTTCTTACCTCCTATTATGCCTTATTTAAATTTTAAATTACTTATCTAATTCAAAAAATACCATAAATAAGGTTAAATGTAAATGAATTTTTGAAAAAGAAAACCACTCAACAGAAACGATTTTCTGTTGAGCGGCAGGATTCATTGATTACTAGCTTTTTGTTCTTTGTGTTTATTAAAACACTCCAAGCAAGTGAAAATTCTTAAATCTAAACCTAAAAGATTAATGATTGTTAGTTCAGTTGCATCATTACAACAACCCTGCACTTGACACTTCCCCAACGAGAGAAATTCAACATCAGCACTAATTTCATACTGTTGGTCTTCATCAAAAAGGTCAATAATTTCAGACATTTTTTCTCCTTTTTCAAAGTTAAATTGGTCTTCCCCAATTTTGGGAAACAAGAACAAACACATCTCTTCCATTACTAAAAAAGACTTTACAAAAATCATGAACGAGATAACGAAATACCACTAAATAAATCCATGCTTCCACCTGACCAATGAGAACAACTTCATCTCTTTGGTTAGCAGAAATAGAATTAACGATAGTAACCATATTTTTTGCAATGATGTCCTTGGCTTCTTCTGCTTTTGTAACAAGCACAGAGTAGCCCTTTGACTTCACTATATCGCAACCTTTATACAACTCCTTGTTTTTCAAGCTCAAATCAATTGTTAACATAATTCCCCCTTTTTTTATTTAAAGTTAAATTTCAACTGTAACATCTAGCTCAGATAATACCACAGATAATAGAAACAAGCAATAATAGCACTCAGAGCTCTACTATTTTAAATAAGAAAACCGCTCAACAGAAACGATTTTCTGTTAAGCAGTAAATTACCCCATTACCTCTTTGTGGGTTTCTTTATCAAAAATTCTCCATTGATAATTATACCGCAACTGCACAATAAGGGGTTTTTCAAAATGATTATCAAAAAGAGAAAATTTTTCACCTGATTTAATAACCCACTCTACAGGCTGACCATTATCATCAAGGAACAAATATTGGCCACTTTCTGTTTCCCAAATATTTTCTCTTTCAGCGACTTTAAAAATCTTAGTTGCCACCATCACTATTTTTTCAGTTTCCATTGCGCTCTCCTTCTTTTGATTATTGTTTAAGGAAAATATTTTCTAAAAACAAATAATACGATTAAAAACAAGGTTTCTCCTAGAAAAGCTCCTAACCATATCCATTTATCAAACCAACTGACTAATATTTCTATCATCTTAACCTCCTTTTGCCAATTTGATTAAATATAGCGTTAACAAAGAACTTAATACTTTTACTCTATTTCTATATTATATTTACCATTTTAAGCCTTAAAAGTAAATAAATGTACTTTAGTTATATATAACTTAACTTTAGGTATTGACTTTTTTAAACTATTTCTATATAATTCTATTAATTATAAATTTCCTGTCTAGTCAAACCTAGCTGGATAAATTAAAATTATTATATGAATATTATAAATCACCAAGAAGTCGCTGAAGAAAAAGTAACTTTAATGCAATCTTTAAAGAGATTTTACTTCACATCAGAATGGCAATCTCTATTAACAATTCCATATTTGTTTTTGTTTCTATATTTTGCAATTTTCTACATAGATAATATTTTCTTTGCAATAAGATTTATTTTTAGAACTTTTACAGTTTCTACAACACTATTATCTTTATCTCATGTACTTTGGGGAGCAGTATTAGTTGTAGCGGTATCAATGCCTTTTGTTATTTCATTAGCCATGATTTCTGTATTACCTAATATTTGGAAGAAAGTATCATGGAAAAAGGATCAAAAGATTCTTATTACTATAGGAGCATTCATAGCAGCAATATTCTTAATGTCTATCGCTAATGATTTAATCCTTGCAGTTGGGCAAAGAGAAATTCTGGATGTATTTATGCCTACAGGAGGAAGTATTTTAGAAATCTAATTTACTGATAACTAATTATTTAAAAAGAGGGACGGCTTCGCCGTCCCTCTTTTTATTTACTTATCTAACATTCTAACATTCTGCAGAATGTTAGAATAAATAGAAATATCTAAACGGCTACGATTTTAAAAATCATGGCCGTTTAGATAAAATAAAAAACAGGCGCTTAAGGTTTTAACAAAACCTTAAGCGCCTTCATCATTATTCAAAAACAATCCCGTCTTCAATTGCCCTTTCTTTATCAGGGCAATCTTCTAAAATAACATCTAAAATCACCTTACAGTGATATTCTGCAATCTCAAAGTTAGGACTATTTTTTCTCATTTCAGATAAAAATATTCCATAATGGGATTTTGTAAATACCACTGCATAACAGATAGAGATATAGCTAGAGAGAATTCTTGAAAGATAACACTGTTTACAACTCTGATAATAATTACAATAACCACACACTTCATTTACATTTAAATCAGAGAAACCATTATTCCACGAAAAAACATTTTTTCGCTGAATTTTTTCCAAAATTTGCCACCATTTCTGAGCAGACACCAGCCACCTTTCATACAAAATTTTCTGAACTTCATTGTCCTGAGACATTTTCTCCTCCTTTATCAGTAAAAATTTATTTCAAAAAACCCCTTGTTTATACATTTCTAATTTTTAGACTACCATAACTCAGAATATCGGTCAAACTTTTTAAGAATAAATTTTGGTTCTTTTAATTTTTAAAGCTAAGGCTGGAATATCTAAAAATTCTCCAAGATTTTGAGCAATGCTTCTCATATAAGTTCCACTTGAACACTTAACCCTAATTTTTGAAATTAAAAATTGTTCTTCTTCTCGTCCCACTAATTCCCTATTCCAATTTTCCAAAATTTCTTCCTGACGAAAATCACCAGAAATCAACAAAACTCTTTTCATAATATCCCCTTTTAAATCTCGTCCTGAAATATAATAATTTTTTAATAATTCAGTCTCGTAAATTTCAATTTCTTTTTTAGGAATTTCTATCTCATCTAATTCATTATCTTTAGTAATCTGAAATAATTGTTTTCCATTTACAGTTTTAGATGAAAAAGAAGGATATTCCTGTTCTCGTTTCCCTATCAATTTTTCCAAAAATCTCTTCACTTTTCCCACATGTCTCACCACATCATAACCACTTGGAAACCGGGTTTCCAAGTGGTTTGTTAGTCCGAGAATGTCGTAAGTGTCGGTAGAAAAACCAAACAAAATATCAACTTCGTATTCTTTATCTAATCTTAAATATTCTTCTTTTTTCTTACACTCTTCTCCTACCAAAATCAAAAGTTCCCCTTCCGCCATTGGATCTAAACGACCAGCATAAGTCATTTTTTGGTTTTGATATTCAGGATTTTCTTTTTGAAATCGCTGGATACATTCCAAAGGAGTTTCTGATATTTTTTTATAAAGTTTTAATTCTTTTTCCATTTTTAGCTTAATAAATTTTTAGGTTTAGTTCTTGTTAATTATATATATTTTAGGTAAAATTAACAGCAATGAATAATAAAATATCAAAAGACCCATACAGAGGAGCTAGGGATTTTTATCCTGAAGATTTAGCTATGCAAAATTTTGTTTTTGATAAAATGGAAAAAGTATCCAAATCTTTTGGTTATGAAGAATACAATACTCCTATTTTAGAACCAACAGCTTTGTATGAATCAAAGTCAGGAGAAGAACTAGTTGCTGAACAGACTTACACATTTGAAGACCGCGGAGAAAGAAAAGTAACAATGAGACCAGAAATGACACCGAGTGTCGCTCGTTTAATTGCAAAAAGACGACGAGAATTAACTTATCCTGTTCGTTGGTACTCAATCCAAAACTTTTTTAGATATGAAAGACCTCAAAAAGGACGTGGTAGAGAATTTTGGCAATTAAATGTTGATATTTTTGGAGTTAAAGAAATTAAAGCTGAAATAGAAGTTATCTCTTTAGCTTATGAAATAATGAAATCATTGGGTGCAAAAGATGAAGATTTCGTAATTAAAATTAATTATGCTGGAATGTTAGCAAGAATTATTTGTGAAGCGATTGACGAACAAGATGAAGAAAAAATAAATAAAACTATAAAAATAATAGATAGATTTGGTAAAATCCCAGAGGAAGATTTTAATAAACGACTTAATGAAGTATTAGGTAAAGAAAAGTTTACAATTTTAATAGAAAAACTTAATAATGGAGAATTAAAAATACTTGATAAAAATAATCCCGGTTCCAAAATTTGTGAAGATTTAAAAAACAAACTACAAGAAATAGGAATAAATGTAGAAATCGATCAATTACTAACTAGAGGCTTTGATTATTACACAGGAATAGTATTTGAATTTTTTGACACTAACCCAGAAAATAATCGTTCTCTATTTGGAGGTGGGCGTTATGATGACTTACTAGATATTTTTGGAGAAGAAAAAATTCCTGCCGTAGGATTTGGAATGGGAGATATGACAATTCAAGAATTTCTAATTTCTAGAAATCTTTTACCTGAATATAAATCTCCCGCTAACTTATATATTTGTACACTTAATGAAGAATATTTAGATTATGCGAATCAATTAGCTTCTGATTTAAGAAAAGAGAATTTAAATATAGCGGTTGATTTCTCAGGTAAAAAAGTTGGTGATCAAATTACCAAAGCTGACAAAAACAAAATTCCTTTTGTTCTTTGTATAGGAGAAGACGAAGTAAAAAACGAAAAATTCAAAATCAAAAACTTACAAAGTGGCGAAGAAACTGAAGTAACAAAAGAAGATATTATTAAAATAATTTAATTAACTATTACCGATTACCTGCCTATTTATAGGCAGGTTTAATACATACCAATCATGCGAAAAATTACTTTTGATATAGAGACAAAAAATACTTTTGAAGACATTGGAGAAAATACACCTGAGAAATTAGATATTTCTATTGTCTGCACTCACGATTCAGAAACTGATGAATACGATTCTTTCTTAGAAGATGATTTTGATAGACTTTTCTCTCTAATAGAGAAAGCTGATATGCTTATTGGTTTTAATTCTGACCATTTTGATATTCCTTTATTAAACAAACATTATCACGGAGACTTAAAAAATATAAAAAGTCTAGATATTTTAAAAGAAATTCATACGACTATTGGGCGAAGAATAAAATTGGATAATATTGCCGAAGCTACTTTGGGTAAAGGAAAAAGTGGGCACGGTTTAGAAGCTATCACTTGGTGGAAAAATGGCGAAATAGAAAAAATTAGGCAATACTGTCTAGATGATGTTAAAATAACCAAAGATGTATATAATTATGCAATCAAAAACAACCTCTTAAAATATAAAGATAATGGAGTTGTTAAAGAAATTAAATTAGATACTTCCAAATGGGAAGAAATTGCAGAAAACACAATTACTAATTCATTATTATTTTAATAATAACTTTGGATAAAATTCAAAGTAAATAAAATTATGGAGGATAACAAATATATAGTACCGTTAGCAATCATTATCGCAGCATTATTAATTGGCTGGGGCTTTTATTCAACAAGCAATAACTCTGACACAGAAACAGACACTCCAATTTCTGGAGAAGAAATTCCAGTAGACCCTACTGAAATAGGTTTTCAAGCAAGTGATCATATTTTAGGAGACTCTAATGCTAAAATTAAAATAATCACATTTAGTGATTTTGAATGTCCTTATTGCAAGATTTTTCACGAAACAATGACAAAAATAACTGATAAATATGCCAAAGATGGCACAGTAGCTTGGGCTTTTAGAGAATTCCCTGTTCACGGAGAACCCACAGAAATCAAAGCAGCAGCAGCTGAATGCGCTGGACAATTAGGAGGAGAAAGTGCTTTTTGGGCAATGGCTACAAAAATTTTTGAAACAAGCGGAAGTAGTTGGATTAATGTTGAAAAGCTTCCTGCTTTAGCAGTTGAGTTAGGAATAAATGAAAATGAATTTAATAATTGTCTAAAGAATGAAGAAATAATTAAAAAAGTTCAAAGTGATTTCAACAATGGAATTGATTTTGGTGTAGAAGGAACTCCTGCTTCTATTGTTATTTTAGCAACAGGTGACGTATTCCCAATGACAGGAAACCAACCATACGAAGCAATTGAAGGTATGATTGAATTAGTTTTGTCTGAAGAAATTTCTTTATAATATAGAATTATAGAAAATCAAAGAAAAGCCAATCGTCGCCTCAACAGAGCCGACGATTGGCTTTTTTAATATTAAATAGTAGTAATCGGACTACTACTATTTAAAATTTTATTATAATTACAGCGCTCCAAGCGCTGTAAACAATTAAAGATAAAAAACAGGCACTTAAGGTTTTGTTAAAACCTTAAGTGCCTTTCTGTATATCACTAAAGAACAAATTATTATCTTAAACAGTTTTAGCTTCGTCAGGACAATCTTCATTGATAGTGTCTAATATCACCTGACAATGATGTTCTGCCATTTCAAAGTCAGGAAAATCTTTTCTCATCTCTTTCATAAATAACCAAAAATGAGAAACTTCATCTGCTTTTAGCAAATGCTCCTGTTTATAACAAACATGAATTTCTTTAAAACAACCGGGAATTTTTATTGTTTTTCTAAATAGAAAACAATTTTGACATTTCACTACCAAACCAGGTTGAATACAATACCCACAAGCTATATTAACCTGCATATCAGAAAAACCATTCTTATCAACAAAACACTCCCTCAGTTTTACCCTTCTAAGAATTAAAGACCATTTTCCAGCAGACTGTAACCAAGTATTATAAGAAACTTTTACCACTTCAATTTCCTGAGACATTTCCCCCTCCCTTTTTAAATTGAAACTTATTTGTTATTAGTTTTTATTTCAAAAAAACCTTTATTTATATATTCCTGATTTTTAGGATACCATTTATTATGATAATTGTAAATAAGAAGAGTTCGCTTATAGCGAACCCTTTTTTCTTTAAATTATTTAGTCTTTTTTATTCTACCAATTTAATACTTTCTATAATAACAGGGCTTATAGGAATATCTCTTTCTTTTATTTCTACTGCTTCTATTGCTTTAATTACTTCTATTCCACTAACCACTTCTCCAAAAACTGTGTGTTTATCATTCAAGAAAACATTATCGGCTGTATTTATAAAAAACTGACTTCCATTTGTATTAGGTCCAGCATTTGCCATTGAAATAGTTCCTATAATATTTGAATTATTTGAACCAATTTCATCCTCAAAAGTATACCCAGGACCACCAGTTCCCCACATAACTTCAGCTGAATCATCTTTAGTTAAAGGATCTCCTCCTTGAATCATAAAACCTGAGATAATTCTATGAAATTTTATTCCATCATAAAAGCCTTCGGCTACTAATTTTTTAAAATTTTCTACGGTCTTAGGTGTTTCGTTATTTAATTTAATTTCAAAACTTCCCATATTAGTTTTAAATACTACAATCTCTCCTGCGCCTGCGTTTACGTCATCAACAACATCTGTGTTTGTGTTATCCATAAAATTTGAATATGTCATTACTCCGATTATTAATAATAAGCCCAAAAAAACTGTAATTCTTCCTCCTATTGTTTCTAAAAATTGCATACTATTTAACTTACTTAATTATTACTTATAAAACTTTCTTAAAAAACCTTTTATCTTTGTTCCTCCTTTTTTAAACAAATTTTGTTTTTTGTCTTTATGTTCTGAAATCTTTCTAAAAATTAAATCTTTTACTCTATCAATTGCTTGATAAGGACTTTCTCCGTGAGCATTAACTCCATATTTTTTACCAGCAGTCATAATACTTAATTCTACTCTATAAAAATCCCCTGTACTTTGCCCTTTTGAATCTTTCGCCAATCTAATATCAACACTGACACTAGGGTCACTAAAATCAATAAATCTACTGATCTTTTTTAATTTTTTATTTATATAAGATCTAAGTTCGTCTGTAATTTCAACATCTATAGAATTTATTTTTATATTATTATCCATATTATTTGATTATAAATTACTAAATAATAAACCTATTTCAATTATAACACATCATCATTAATTCTTAATAATTTAATCGGATGGTGATGCCCATTAATAATGCTAATGTCTTTTTTATTTATTTCAAAATACTCTGCCAATAATTCCAAGACTCTTGTATTGGCTAAATTCTTTTCTGCCTTCTCTTTTACTTTTACTTCAAAGCGATTCTCTTGCCCTTTGGTTTTTTTAATTTCTTCTTTTTTAGATTTTGGAAAAACTTTTACTTTTATATACATCCCGTTAGAGATAGTTTATTATAAATAAACTATCTCGAATTAAATTTATAATATCTATTCCCCATTTTATTTATTTTGACAATAAGTAATCTAATCTCACAAAATCTCTAACGGGATACATTTTATTTTAATCTTCTGATGGAATTTTAATTTCTTCTTCTCTTTGGTAAACTCCTGTTAATTCAGCCTCTTGTAATATATGCCCTTCAATAGCTTCTTTAACTTCTACCTTAGAACTTCCTTCTGCTAAAACTAATTCAACATCAATAGAATAAAGTTTAAATACATATCTATGCTTTCCTTCTGGAGGACAAGGTCCTGCATAATCTAAAGACCCTCCTGTACCTTCTCCTGAAATTCCTTGGATTTCTTCTCCCTCATTTATATTTCTAGTATCTACTGGAATATTAAATTTAATCCAATGATCCCAAGTTTCATCAGGGGCATCTAGGTCTTCCATAATCAAGATTAATGATTTTGCTTCTTCTGCCACTCCTGAAATTTCTAAGTTAGGGTTTACATCATCTCCGTCACAAGTGAATTTAGAAGGAATACTTTCCAAATTTTGGAAATCAGGGCTAAATAAAGTTAATTTGCTAATTTTTAAACTATCTTCTTGCATAGTTTCTTTTTGCAGTGAATCTATATTAGATAAAATAACGATATCTTCTGTTATTTGATAATCTTTAGAAGATCTTTCAGTCATTCCATTTAAAGAACTTTGGTCTGATTTATTTATAAATGACAAAACCCCAATTACCAAAAATATAATAATTAAGGATAAAACTAAATATATATTTCTTTTTTGCATGAAGTAATTATACCATAGCAAAAAGACAGAAGGTAGTCATTTTACTACTACAAAAGTTACAAAAAAAGTCGCTTCACTTCGCCCCCCCCCAACACAAACAACAAAAAACAGCGGGACATTTTCATGTTCCGCTGTCAGACTCTCAATTATCTTTTATATCAACAAGAGTCTCTTCCGTAACAGCAAGAGCGTCCCTAAAAATCCTCCCAATTTTTTCACCCTTTATTGTATACCAAATGCCTTCTTTAAGATAATCTGTTTCTGTGACAGCAATAATCTTAACAGAATACACCCAAGTTTCCTTAAAGATTTTAATCTTAATCCAAGCCCCAGATCCAGCGTAAGAATCAAATCCATAATGCCGATCAAGGTAACCGTCACCATTATGATCTTTATTAGACAACCAAGCATCATTCCATTTCATTGTCATATTAAGATCTTTGTACCCTGGAGTATCTCTGTTTTCAGGGCAAGCCTGATTAGCCTTCCCTTTAAACGAATGTGTTCGGTAATTGTATCCTTTAGGAGAAAAATTTAAATTAGCAACACCTTTCATTAAGTCGTATTTTGGAGAGGTTTCCTTAATTCCTCCTGAATCTGTATACCCCGCAAATACAGAACAAGTGAACAAAACAACCCCAAACCAAACTACTAATAACAAAATCTTCTTCATAACATACCCCCTTTTTTTAAAATTAAATTTTTATATATTAAAAAAACTTCTACTGTAGTGATACTAGTATTTTAGATAAAAGTCAAGGAGATTAACAATAAAAAAACAGCGGAATGTGAAAACATTCCGCTGTAGGTCTATGGCAACCTAAGATTGTTGACTACCAATTCCCGAGACCAGATCTGATAGGGCTTTTGTAGAGAATCCCATGAGCTCCACCGGAGGGATCATTGGAAACCTCTTGGATAATGGCAAATTGTCCCCAAATAACTGGGCCAATGACATCACCATCTGAATCATACCAATAATCACCGTCGCTGATAGCATCAAAGCCGGGAGTAACGATCTTAATAAAATAAGTCCATTGTCTCCATTCACCGTCTTCGCACTCCACCAAACCTGATTCGTGATTAGTCAACCATGCACCGGAACCTTGATACGTAGGGTAACCATAATGTCGGTCAAGTAAGTCATCGCCATCGCAATCCATATTTGACAACCAAGCATCATTCCATTTCATCATTAAGTTGTGTTCAACAAGAGGGTTACAATCATTCAAGTTATAATCATACCCACAAAAATCTCCGTTAAACATATGAGCTTGATAGTTATACCCATACAGATTATAACCAAGTTCAATGACTTCGCCGGTGGTAGCATTCAGAATTTCACCAGACTGAATCGTCGCGCAGTCACCTTTGACTTTTTTCGCGGCGGATGCTGGACAAACCAAGATTGCCATTGCAAGCATAATAAACAAACCGATCAACAACTTTTTCATGATAAAACTCCTATCTATCAAAAGGTTAAAATGTCCCTTTAAATTAAAGGACTTCTGCAAGGTATATTACCAGTTTTCCCAAAATAGTCAATAGTTATTTGATTAAATTATTTTTTATTTAACTCAATTCCTCTATCTATAATTTTTTCTCCTATTTCACCCCAATCAAAATATTTTTTATAGTCTTTTGGATTAATTAAAAGAATTTTATCAACACTTCCGTCAGGGTCATTTTTAAATTCTCCTATTTTTTCAAGATTAGCAAAATATCTTAATTGATAAAATGGTTCTTGAATTCCTCTCGTGTCAATAACTTTTTGACAACCAATTGCTTTAAAATCAATTACTTTCATGTTAGATTCTTCTTTTATTTCCCGAACTAAAGTTTCATTTGGATCTTCTCCTTCTTCAACAGAACCACCAACCAAACCCCAAGTATCTTGTTCTTCATTATGAACAATTACTATTTTTCCTTTATAAAAAGCCACAGCATAACACTGCTTAATTTTTTCTTGAGAAAGATGACTAAAAGAATCACACTCGTAATATTCAAAAATATACTCCACCCCAGCATTCCCTAGATATTTTTCCGAAACAATAAATTTTTCCATAACTAAATTCTACCACACAAGTGTTAAAATTTATTGGACTTTTCGCTTTTTTTTGATAAAATACATATCAGTTTTATATTCATTTATAATGAATAAATAAATATAAAATAAAACATTCCGGCGTAGCTCAGTTGGTAGAGCAATTGACTGTTAATCAATTTGTCGCAGGTTCGAGCCCTGCCGCCGGAGCATCTTCAAACACCCCTATTTTTTAATTTTATCTTAAATTAAGAGTGGTTAGTTACCTTCCCAACCGCACAAATCATTGACTTCGGGGAAGCTTTATGGTTATATAGAGGTAACTAATAAGGTATAGATATGGGCCCTTACTTAGGGGTTTTTTATTTTTCTATATCAAACTTGCTAAAAAACAAGTTTCTAACTAATTTCTACTAAAAATAAGTTTTATCAAAAAACATTTTTTAGTAAGAAATAAATCTTTTTGAATTGAGAAAAAAATAAATCCCAATTTAAAAAATATAATAATTATGTATAAAACACACTCAAGACCTTCTAGGTCTTCATCACCTAAAAGAAAATCTTTTAGTGGTGGAAGTAAATTTAGAAGTAGACCAAAAAACGGAGGAAGTCCGCGTTTTTCTAATGGGAAAAGAGGTGGCAACAGAAGAGGAAATTTCTCTAAACCCTCTAAGTTAGATATTTCTACTTTTATAAATAAAGCTGTTGAAACAAAACAAGAAGAAGAAAAATTCGTACCAGATAATTCCTTTGCTGAACTATCTATCAATACAAATTTAAAAAATAATATCTTAGAGAAAAATTATAAAGAAATGACTCCAATTCAGGATAAAACAATACCACTTATCCTTCAAGGAAAAGATATTGTTGGTCTTGCAAACACAGGAACAGGTAAAACAGCAGCTTTTCTTATTCCTTTAATCAATAAGATTCTTTTAGACAGAGATGAGCAAATTATTATCTTAGCTCCTACTAGAGAGTTAGCTATTCAAATAGAAGAGGAATTGAGGTCTTTTACAGAAAATATGAGAATTTTTTCAACAACCTGTGTTGGAGGAACTCCGATTTACAAACAAATAAGAAAACTTCAAAAACCAAACCAATTCATTATAGGAACTCCGGGTCGTATTATGGACTTAATGAAAAGAAATGTTTTAAAGCTTGATAATATCAAAACAATTGTGCTTGATGAAGCGGACAGAATGCTTGATATGGGATTTATTAATGATATACGTTTTATTATTTCTAAAATGCCAAAAGAAAGACACACTCTTTTCTTTTCAGCTACTATGTCACCAGTTATTGAAAATCTAATTACTGAATTCCTTGAAAATCCAATTAATATTTCAGTTAAAACCCAAAATACATCAAAAAATATCAATCAAGATGTTATCAAATTAGAAGGACGAGATAAATTGAAGGTACTTGGAGAATTACTTTCTAACCCTGAATTTAGTAAGGTTCTTATATTTGGAAGAACAAAACACGGAGTTGAAAGATTAAGTAAAAAATTATTCAAACAAGGATTTAAAACAGAGTCAATTCATGGAAATAAAAACCATGAACAAAGGCAAAGGTCTCTAAAAAAATTCAAAGAAGACGGTGTCCAAACTTTAATCGCCACTGATATAGTCGCAAGAGGTTTAGATATTAATAATGTCAGTCATGTAATTAATTACGACTTACCTGAAACTTATGATGATTATATTCATAGAATTGGACGAACTGGTCGTGCCAGTAAAACAGGAACAGCTTTAACTTTTGTAGATTAATTTTTTATCTAGTATTTATTTAATACACTTATATTAGTATCAATATAAAAAGAGTCCTAAACAGTAAACCGTTTAGGACTCTTTTCTATTTTCAGTATTTTAAAGAATAAAAATATTTCTGAACTATTTCTTATCACCCTTTTTAGCTGTTACTTTTTTAGAAGCAATCTTTTTTTTAACAAGTGCTTTTTCAACAACTTTTTTCTTTTTAACCACAGGCTTCTTTTCTTCTTTTTTATTAATTGCTTTTTTAAGAGAAATTATATCAACTTCTTTAACTACCTTTTCAAATTTTTTATATTCTGGCTCTTTAATATCTTCAGAAATATCAAGATTCAACATTTTAAGAATCTTATCCAGTTTATTATTTAATATTTCAAATTGAGCCTTGTAATTTGGAGTATCTTTAGCACCACCCTGAAATGACCGCTTATTATCAAAACGAGGTTTTGAATTTCTTCCTCCACGAGAATCTCTCGGGTTATCATCTCTTTTATCTTTAAAGCAATCACTGCAAAAAACAGGCTTGCTGCCTGTTGGACGAAAAGGAACTTCACAATTATTTCCACATTTACTACACACAGCTTTGTGCATTGTTGGACGCTCTCTGTCTCTTCCACTACTAAATCCTTTACTTCTACCTTTGTCGCCACCAAAACTCCTATCACCACCGAATTTTTTCCCTTTGTTAAAATTACCCATAGTTTTAAATATTATTTAATATAAATAAATAGTATATTATTATTAATGTAAAGCAATGATTCAACCAGAAAAAATAGATTAAAAAACTCAAAAGCCTCATATTTGCAAACGGCTACGATTTAAAATTGTAACCGTTTGGTGTTTTCAGAGCTATATTTAAGCAAAAACCCTCTAAGCCCTTATTTCTTTTCCATCCCTCAACAAATTGGAATTAAATAAATAATTTGATATCATATAGATATAATTTTAAATTTTTAGAATGAATATAAAAACAGCATTTTTTTTAGCTTTCACTTCACTTAAAAGAGGTAATAAAGGAACATTAGCCATGACAATTTTAATCATGACTCTTGCCTATATTAATATTGTCTTTATCTCCTCTGTTTTTGGTGGGATAGTAGATGCGATTAATACTCAATCAATTGATAACCAATATAGTAATATAGTAATTGAGCCAGAAATTGATGAAAAATATATCACCAATACTCGCGCTATAAATTCAATCAAAACAATCCCTGGAGTTATTGGAGTTTCTGCTCATTATATAGACAAACCTTTTGTTAAATATGACGAACGCAAAGATAACAAAGATGTAAAAACTGGAAATTGGGTTTTAAAATCTATAGATGTCGCAGATGAAAAGAAAGTTACTAAAATTCATGAAGCAATCGTAGCAGGCTCTTATTTAGAAGATAACGACAGAGACCAAATAATAATTGGTAGAGAGGTAGCTGGTAATTATGGCGGAAGCTTAAGACACCTAAGCCTCAACGTTTTAATTGGTGATGAGATAGATCTATCTTTTAAAAATGGAATAAAAAGAACATACACAGTCAAAGGAATTTTTGGTACAAAAAGCACATCTGTTGATCAAATGCTTTTTATCACAAAGAAAGAAATGGAGTCTGTTTTAAATGTTCATAATTTAGCCTCAGAAGTATTAATAAAAATTGAAGATACTGGAAATGAAGATTATTATATAAATGAAATTAGACACTTAGGTTTAGTGCATGAAGATATTAAAAAATGGAGTGACTTAATGGGTTTTACTTCAAGCGCCAGTATGAGCTTTGCTATGATTAGCATAATCCTTGGTGTAATTGGAACAATTGTAGCTGGGGTGACTATATTTATTATAATCTTTGTCAGTGTCGTCAATAAAAGGAGACAAATTGGAATATTAAAAGCTATCGGAATGGGAGATAATACCATTATTTTATATTTTGTTATCCAAGCTTTATTCTACGGAATAGTTGGGGTTATTCTTGGAGCCTCTTTTATCTTGTTTGTTCTCCGCCCATATTTTATGTCAAATCCCTTAGACTTTCCTGTTGGATGGGTATCACTAAAAGTAACTTTTGATATTATAAGAATAAGTAACATTAGTTTAATTACAGCTGCATTAATAGGTGGGTTTTTCCCTGCATATCGTGGAGCAAAAGAAAGTATCCTAAAATCAATCTGGGGATAATATTCTCTTATAATTTATATATTTATGATTATTGAAGTAAAAAATTTAAAAAAAACATATGAAGGAAAAGTTCCAACACATGCCTTAAAAAATATTAATTTTAATATAAAGAAAGGTGAATTTATCGCCTTGATGGGACGCAGTGGTTCTGGAAAATCTACTTTATTGCATCAACTTGGATTATTAGACAGACCTAGTGCTGGAAAAATTATGATAGATGGAACAAACTTAATGTCATTTTCTAAAGAACAAGGCTCAAAATTCCGTTTAGAAAAATTAGGCTATGTGTTTCAATCTTATGCTTTGTTACCTGAATTAACAGCTTTGGAATCAGTTTATTTACCCTTAATGCTTTCTAATATTGATAAGAAAATATATATAAAAACAGCTTCTGAAATGCTAAAAAAAGTAGGACTTGGAAATAAATTACATAATTTACCCAGAGAATTATCGGGAGGAGAACAACAAAGAGTAGCTATAGCCAGAGCCTTAGTAAATAACCCTATAATTTTATTTGCTGATGAACCTACAGCAAACTTAGACAGTGAATCTTCAAAAGTTATTTTAGAATTATTTAAAAAACTAAATAAAGAAATTAATCAAACCATTATTATGGTAACTCATGAACCAGACGATAAAAAATATGTTGATAGAGTAATTTGGCTAAAAGATGGAGAGATTCAAGAAGAAGATTAATTTTAAAAAATAAATTTTATAAATCCTTACTTAAAATTATAAGTTAATTAAACAATTAACTAAATATGGAGAAGAGTATTCTGCTCAATACCTAGAACAAACAGAAATAGATATTATCCTATCGGGAGACCAAGAAATGGGACAAAGAATTTAATTATATTCATTATTTTTTACTTTCGTTTTTAAACAAATAATGTATAATGGATCAGTAAGTTAGAAATCAGGAAACTAGATAATTAGAAAAAATCGCAATTTATCCATTGATAAAAAGAACGATTTTTCACCTAGCAACCTAATTACCTAACAACCTAATAACTAAAACAATGGCTAAAAGAAGAACAGGTTTAGATAAAAAGAAAACATCTCGTTCAAAGAAAACAGCAAAGAGACTAACAATTAAACGAGAAATATTAGCAAAAAGAAAAACTACTAAAAAAGGAAAGTAGCTTTTTGATGTTGAAAAAGCTCACACAAATCTGTGTGGGTTATTTTTATTGTTTTTTTGATTAACGTATGCTATTCTAAAAAAATCTAACTGGAGAATGATCTAGTTGGAATTGGAGATAGACTAGAGCAGACTACTCGGCCACACTGCTCATGCATTTTTCTTGTAATCCGTGTTTATACGGCGAAAAACGCAAGTTTTGGCTAAGCCACCAAATTGTATAAGACTAAAGTACCAGAGAGGGAAACAGTCTGAGGGAAAGAAATTACCCGTACACACAGGAGAAAGTTCCTGTGAAGCTGAAGACGTCTAAAGCTTATTTGGTGGCTTTTTTCATACCTAAATTACCCTATTCAATTATTAGCTATATGTTGATAACTTTTGTGATATAATGTTGTATAATATAAAAATATTATCAATTATCAATTAACATAAATTTATATATGAAATTAAAAAATATATTTACATTCTTGTTTGTTTTTGCATTTTTGCTAGTTCCAGCTCTTGGAAATGCTCAACAAACTCAACAAGGAATACATGAAGCTGGAACAGGTTTAGAAGATCCTGAATTAAAAGAAGCAAGGACAGCCCAACCCGTAGTTACAGGTATGCAACTACAAGAAGAAAATGAAGTGACAACACAAGGAATTGGTTTTTCCGAAAAAGCTACTACTCGAAGAAGTCGTGTAGCTAATGCGGTTCAAGAAATGGAAAATATTGCTACAAGAAATGCAGGAATAGGAACACAAATTAGAACTATTGCTCAAAATCAAAATCAAAACCAAGAAGAAATGGAAAACGCTTTGCAAACAGCACAACAACGAAGTGGTTTTGCTAAATTCTTAATTGGTCCAAATTATGGACAATTAAAAGATATTGATGAAAGACTAGAGGCTCATACTCAAAATCTAGGAGAATTAAAGGAACTAAGAAGTCAACTTCAATATTCTAGCGACCAAACTTTACTTGATGAACAAATTCAAGTAATGGAAGAAATCCAAACTGAATTAGAAGATGCAGTTGGAGAAGAACAAAGAGGGTTCTCTCTATTCGGTTGGTTAAATAAACTGTTTAGAAAATAAAAACAATTAAATTTCTAAATTTAAAAAACACTGTTTCAACAGTGTTTTTTATTTATCAACATAATCCCTCTTTAAACTTTTATTATTTACTTTTTAGTATATAAAACATTATATTTAATAGACTATAAACTAAATTATTATGGCAAAAAGAAAAACTGACTTAAATAAGAAAAGTAATTTTCAAAAAACTTAAAAACTCACATAAATTTATATGAGTTTTTGTTTATTCCCCTGTATTTTACACTCTATCATTCTATAAAATGATAGAATAGAATATATTAAAAAGTTATCCTTTTTTTTAATTTGCTATTTAATATTATGAATGTACTATAGATAACAGGTAGTTTTTTGTAAAAAATTAAAAGTAAACAAGGAGGTTTAAAAATGGCGTCAGAAGATATCCCTTCTCAAAAAAAAGTTAAATCTGTTTTTAAACAATTAACGAGAACAACTGCTTGGGAAAGTATCTGCAGAGCAACAGATAAACAAGGTTTATATCTTTGGATAATTAGATTAAAACAAAAAGAAGGTTTTGTTACATATTCATATCTACGACGAGGCAATTTCCCTGAAGGAAGATCATTAGACACTGTAATTCATATTTCTATTTTTGATGCCCAAGGAGATATTAAAGAAAAGCGTTTAGTAGCAAAACTCAAACAAGGAAAATGGAAAATTACTCCTTAAAAAGTCCGTTCAATAGAAAACTGTTTCTACTTGAGCGGTTTTCTTTTTTTATTCTATAGAATGATAGAATGTAAAATACCAAAAAAAAATTTACATTTACATCCAAAGAGATTCTCTTTGGATGATTAGTTGAGTTAACTGACAATATTTCACTTGTTGGTTGAGTAAGCAAAGAAAAACCATTACTATTACGAAGTTTAACTGCTCCATACTTAGACATTTAATCCCCCTTTTTTCTCTTTTTATTATTTTGTTATTTATTTTTTAGAAAATACAATTGATTTTCTTACTTTCTACTTTATACCATACTATAGCTAACTGTATATGTAAAGGGTTTTTAAATGACTTTTTAAAATTAAATTTATGATATAATCTTTACTATTAGAATTAATATTAAAATAATTTAAAAACTTTTATGAAAAATACAATTATTACACTTATAATCATTATTGTTCTTGGTTTTGGAGGGTATTTAATTTTTAAAAACTCAGGTTCAGACTCAAGTACAACTCAATACCAAAATATAGACTTAATACAAGATACAGATCAAGCCACAACAACTCCTACAACAAAAGAAAATAAAGAGATGACTGTTATAGGGAAATCTGTTGAGGGACGAGATATTACAGCCTACCATTATGGTGAAGGAGACACTGAAATTCTATTTATTGGAGGAACACACGGAGGATATGGTTGGGCTACTTCCCTTTTAGCTTACGAAACAATTGATTCTCTAAAACTAGACTCAAGTATAGACCCCGCTAAAATAAAGGTAACTGTTATTCCTAGTCTAAACCCAGATGGGTTAAATAAAATTGTTGGAACTTCAGAACGATTTGAATTAGCAGACGCTCCTGAAAAAAGTGTAGACACAACTGAAGGCCGTTTCAACGCAAATGAAGTTGATTTGAATAGAAACTTTGATTGTAATTGGAAAACTACTAGTAAATGGCAAAACAAAACTGTTAGTGGTGGAACTGAAGCCTTTTCTGAACCAGAAGCTCAAGCTATTAAAAATTATGTAGAAGAAAATAAACCAGCAGCTGTTATTGTTTGGTATAGTGCTGCTGGAGGAGTTTTTGCTTCAAGTTGTTATAATGGTGTCTCAGAAGAAACAAGTACTCTTACAAGTATTTATGCTGACGCATCAGGTTACCCAAAATATGAAAAATTTGATTATTATGCAATAACTGGAGATATGGTTAATTGGTTAGCTAAAAAAGATATTCCAGCCATCAGTGTTCTTCTTAGCACTCATAATGATATTGATTGGGATAAAAATGAAGCTGGAATTAAGGCTGTTATAAAACATTACATCAAATAATGAATCAACTTTTTACTAAACGAAGAATTGGAGCAATTACTCTATTTACCTTATTTTGTATAGGCTTATTTACTTTTTATATTTTCTTGAAGACTAATGTAGAAGAAATTCCCTTAGATAATTCTCCAAAATATGAAATAGTTGGATCATCAGTAGAGGGACGAAAAATTGAAGCTTACACATTTGGAAATGGAGAAACTCAGCTTCTTTTTGTTGGAGGAATACATGGAGGCTATGAATGGAATTCTGTTTTACTTGCACACAAGGTTATAGATTATCTTAAAATCAATTCTGAAATAATTCCCGAAAATATAAATGTAACAATAATCCCCTCTGCTAACCCAGATGGAATATTTAAAATAACCCAAAAAGAAGGATTATTTACAGCAATGGATATGCCTGAAAGTGAAGATACGGTTCAGGGTCGTTTTAATGCAAACGAAGTTGATTTGAATAGAAATTTTGATTGTAAATGGCAACCTGAAAGTACTTGGCGAAACAAAGTGGTTAGTGCCGGAACTTCCCCGTTCTCTGAACCGGAAGCTCAAGCTATCCGAGATTTTGTTTTAGAAAATAATCCTCAAGCTGTTATCTTCTGGCACAGCCAAGCCAATACTGTTTATGCATCAGAATGTGAAAATGGAGTTCTCCCTGAAACTCTTGATATTATGAATGCTTATGCAAAAGCTTCTGGCTATAAGTCTGTGGATTCATTTGATGCTTACGAAGTAACTGGCGATGCAGAAGGTTGGCTAGCTTCAATTAATATTCCTGCTATTACAGTAGAACTTAAGACTCATGAATCAATTGATTGGACACAAAATTTAGCAGGTATCAATGCCCTTTTTGAATATTATAACTCAAACTAAAATTTTATTTAGCTAAAAACCGTCCACAGAAAACCGTTTCTGTTTGAACGGTTTTCTTATTCTTTTAAAAATATGTTATCATAGAAATTCCTTATTTTTAAAAAATAAAATTACTATTAATTTAACTAATTAAATTATGCAAAAAAAATTTACACCCTTATTATTCCTAATGTCTTTAGGCGCTGGAGGCTTGGCTATCTCAGGCTTTTCATTTTTAAACTATACAATAAACCATGGTGAGGGTCTTGTTTATATAACTCAAATGTTGAATTTAAATTCAACATTTTTAGAACTTTTATTTTATAGAATGGCTGAAATAATAATGGTAGTGTTTACTCTTATCCATTTTTACTTAACTATCTATTTATTAAGAATCTATATTCCGTGGCTGAAAAGTGAAGAACATAAAATTATTAAAAACAACCCTTTAGAAAACTCTTCATTAGTTACTCCTTTTATCTCATTAATAATGACTATGAATGTATTTTTAGCGGTTATAAGATACTTTATTCCTGCGGCTGCTGAAAATTTACAAGTATTTATGTTTTCAGGTTTTATTGTTTGGTTATTATTATGGCTAGCTCTTATGAAAATAGAAATTTCTCTTCTTAAAATTTCATTTTCAAAAAGTTTTGATATCAGTAAAATTAATTTTGGATGGCTCCTGCACCCTTTTGCTTTAAGCATGTTAACTGTTACGGGTATGGGAATAGCAGCTTTGGCACAAGATTATGTTCTTGCAAGTACAGCTATGTTCCTATCACTTATCTCTGGAACTATGGGATTATTTTTACTAACAGTAAAATTAATTACATTATTTAAAAGCCACATTACAGCTCCTGGTCTTCCTGAAAAGCAATTTTTACCTAGTTTTTTGATTATTGTTCCTAATATTACCCTTTTTGCTATTAGTTTTTTTAGATTTGGTCATTATTTAGAAAATAAAATGCATTTTGAAATGGGTTCTTATTTTATAATAGTAATACTTATAAGCTTTGCTTTTGAAATATGGTATATGGCATTTGGAATTACTTTACTTAAAGACTACTTTAAGAAAGAAATGAGAGAAGAATTCCATATTTCTCAATGGGGATTCATTTGTCCTTTTGTAGCTTTTTCTGTTCTAGCTACTTTTGTACATAATTTATTTATCCCTTCTATCTATTTTAGTATACTAATAATATTAGTAATGCTATTTACATCAATTTTATTTTTCTATCTTTTAAATCGTCATTTAAAATGTGTTAAAAATAAAAAAATTAAATTTGAATGTGTATAATAAATTAGAATTTAAAGACAATTAAAGTTATAATTAAAAACAATGGAATTAACCGAAAATAAAAAAACTCCTCTTAAAAAAGCGGTGTTTAAAACAATTCAATCATTTAAAATCTCTCTTCCTATTATCATAGGGGTTCTTCTTTTAGTTAATTTAATAAATGTTCACGCAAAAGATTATTACATGAAATTATTTACTGGAAATTTAATGTGGGATTCCCTGATTGGAACCTTAGCAGGAAGTATTTCCTTAGGGATTCCTTTAACCAGTTACGTTATCGGAGGAGAATTATTAAAAGAAGGAATCTCTTTAATCGCTATTACTGCTTTTATTTTAAGTTGGACTACTGTTGGAATAGCTATGTTGCCTTTAGAAATAAAATTTATGGGAAAACGCTTTGCTTTTGTCAGAAATTCAGTTAATTTTGTTTTTGCAATTATTATTTCTATTTTGGTTATTTTAACTCTTTCTATTTTATAATGAATAAATTACTCGCAAAAAATAAACAAAAAGGTGTAACTAAATTTCTAATGGCTGTTTTTGTAATTTATTTAGGAGCTGCTTTATATGATTTCTCTATTGTGAAAGAAGCCTTTTTTGACTTTTTAGCAATGTTCATACAAATGATACCAATATTAGCTTTTGTTTTTGTACTAATGGCTATAGTCAATTTTTACTTTACTCCAGAAAGAATAAAAAAACATTTAGGAGAAAGCTCGGGAATTAAAGGGTGGATTTATACAATGCTCTCAGGAATTATTATCTCTGGTCACGCCTACATCTTTTTCCCATTACTTAAAGATTTAAAAGATCATGGAATGAAAGACTCTTTGTTAGCTGTATTTTTATATAGTAAAAATATAAAGATTCCATTTTTACCAGTAATGGTTTATTATTTTGGACTAAGCTTTACTATCGTATTAACTATTTATACTGCTATATTCTCAATTTTAAACGGGTTTGTCGTAGAATGGTTAGTAAAACGAAAATAAGAATTCTCTTGCTTATCAACCTAAAATCATATATAATCTGCTCTATAAAAAAATATTATGTCACAAGATAGATTAATTAAATTAGCTTGTCAGGATTGTAAAAGAATCAATTATTGGTCAAGTAAAAATAAGAAGTTAGTTGTTGATAAAATTGAACTCAACAAATATTGTAAATGGTGTAGAAAACACACTGTTCATAAAGAAACTAAAAAGTAAACTTATTTTTTAAGGAGGCGATGAGTTTTTACTCATCGTCTTTTTTTATAGAATAATTTAGAAAAATTTGATAAAATAGGTTCAGTCAATAAGGGTCCATAGTTTAGTTGGTAAAACAACGGTCTCCAAAACCGTCAACCGAGGTTCGAGTCCTCGTGGACCCGCAATAATGAAAATCATCCAATTTCATATTGAGTGATTTTTATTATCTATGATTCTAATAGGACTCGAACGGTGATAGGAAAAGGACTAAATTCCTTTTCCGAGCCGCGACCAGCAGTACTTAGTAAAATTAGAGTGAACTTTGTGAACAAATAATTTTACTTAGTAACTGTGGGTCGAGTCCTCGTGGACCCGCAAAAAGACATTTAACCCCAAATGATAATTTGGGGTTTTAGTATTTTATAATCTTTATTTAATCTTAAGTTTTAAATATTATATGCTGGTATTCTGCAGAATACCAGCATATAATATGATATAATTTAAACATGTATAAATATAAAAATAAAAAAACATATAGACAATTAGAAAGATTAGTCAAAGGATTTGCTAATCATAGAAGAATACAAGTAATGGAATTATTAAAAAAGAAACCTGAATTATCAGTTATAGAAATAGCAGAAGAATTAAGTGTTAATGTTAAAACAATATCTGATCATATAAAAAAATTAGCCATGTCAGGGTTAATTTTAAAAAGGAATGAATTACAATCAGTCAGGCACAAACTAACAAAAAACGGGGAACAAATTCTTAAGTTCTTGAGAACTTTAACATAAATATTTAAACCCTTTACTTTACATTAATATTATTATATGATATTTCTAGTTGTTATTTTTGATAAAAATATATAAAGGAGGTAGAAAATGAAAAAAAGAAGGGAAATAGAAGTACTGCAAAAAGGACGTTCTTTCAAAGTGGAAGGGAGTTTTAAATTTGCTGTGCAAATTCCAGACAACGCTATTGGGTGTAGTGGCTCTCGTTGCTCAAATTGTGACAATAAAGAAGTATATTGTCATCAAATATGTAAAGAATGTGGACTACCTTTTGTTGGTCCTTTTGGCCTTCCCCAACTACCTATTTGGGAAAGCATGAGCTTCAGCAAAAGGAAAGCTCTTGTACTAAAAATCTTTAAGCACAAGAAGAATAGAGGCCGAATGGAATATATAGGAATTAGATTTATTCCAATGACCCCTCGGGAACTACTACGAATAGAAACTCTGGACGAAAAAGGAGCCGAATCATTCCTTTGTGTCCATGGAGTATCTCCTGGGAACATGAAGAACATTCTTCATGCTTAAGTGACCACAACAAAGATCATCTGTTGTGGTCTTTGTTACCTCTACTAAATAAATAATTTAACTAAACGAATGTCCTCCCAAGAAATATTATTTGGAAGGGCTTTTTTAATTGGACTTAATTTATCTCCGCCAACTTTTTTCCAAACCTTAAGTATTTCATCAAAATTTAATAAATCATCTTTTATATATTCAAAACTAACTCGTTTCTTCCCTTTCTCTTCAGCTAATTTTTCTAAATGACCAACTATTGTAGAAATAGTTAAATTTCGTTCTCTAGCAATATCCTCTATCATCATTTCTTTAATAATCATTTCTTTAGTAATATCAAAAGTTGAAATTTTTTCTTCTACATAATTTTCGACAACTGAGGCATCAACAAAATCTTTTTGAACTTCTTTTATATTTCCTTCTGCTTTTAAACGGAAAACAGCTCTTTCAGATTCTTTTTTTAATTCTAAATCAAAATCTAAAATCTCATCGTTCACTTGCAACGCAGTATTATTTATTCCCTTTAAATATAATCCATTAAGTGATCTAACTCGAGAAAGAGCTACATAGCCCATTCCTGCTACAAAAGACTTAGAAAGATCAATTTCAGCTAAATCAAGACTCATTCCTTGGCTTTTATGAATAGTAATCGCCCATGCTAAACGCAAAGGAACTTGAATAATTTTGGCTTTTTGCTTTCCTTCTTCATCAATATGCCAAAACTCATCTTCTACCAAAATTTCTTTACCTCTATAAGTTTTTACGACTGGCTGTCCATTACTAAAATCAATAATTGTTCCAAGAGTCCCATTTACATAGCCTTTTTCAAAATTATTTTTTATGAACATCACCACAGCTCCTTTTTTTAAATGTAATTCTTCTTGAGCCAAACAACTTTTTTTTAAAGAATCTACTAATCTTTTAGTTCCTGTGTCTTTCATTTTATAAATAACAGCAGGAGCTTTAATTTTATTTAGTTCTTGCAGATTCAAAGAATCAACATCTCTATTATGTGTATATAGTTTTGTGGGTGTAAATTTAAATTCAGAATATTTTTGTCTTCCTTTTAATACTTCCCAAGTATTTTCGTCCACCCGACTATCTCTTATTTCATTTAAAATTTTCAATAAGGAATCATTTTCTTCTTGTCTATATTGTTCTTCTAAATAACAAATATTTAAATCCATATTTGTCCAAATATTTGATTTATAAGCAAAATTCATTTCTCCGTCAGCTTTGTTTATAGGAGGTAATTGGAAAAAATCTCCACACAAAATAATCTGCATTCCTCCAAAAGGGTAATCATTGTGTTTAAACGCCCTACAAATAATATCAATCGCATCTAACTGAAAAGAATGGAGCATTGAAATCTCATCAATAATCAAAACTTGAGTATATTTAAACCTTCTCTTCAAATACTTTTTTTCTAATAAAGAATCTATATCTAAAGCTGATAATTTATCTTTAATTCCTAAACCAGACCAAGAATGAATAGTCACGCCATTCATATGAGTAGCCGCAATTCCAGTAGAAGCCGTTACCCCCACCGGCACGGATTTTTCTTTGAGAAAATTAATATATTGATTAAGTAAATAAGTTTTCCCTGATCCAGCAGGACCTGTTAAAAAAACATTTTTACCCATTTTTAAAATTTCCAAAGCTTCAGACTGCAACATAATGAAAACATTATAGCATAAATAGATATTATGGATTATAATTAAAGAATATTAAATAATTAATTAATTTTATATATGAAGCGAGCATATAATTACGGCATTCGGATTATATAAAAATAAATATTAACATAATCATTTTTATAAATCCTCATTTGAAATTATGAAAGAAAAAATAGCAATTATTTCAGTACTAGTTAATTTATTTCTAGCAATTGGAAAAACAATAATAGGTCTTATCATTGGTTCAGCCTCAGTTCTTGCAGAAGGAATTCACTCAGGAATGGACGTTTTTTCATCAGCAATAAGTTACGTTGGAATTAAAACTGCAAAGAAACCTGTTGATGAAAAACACCCCTATGGTTATTATAAATTTGAAGTTTTATCTGGTTTAGTTATAACAGGCTTTTTATTTATAGCAGGACTGTGGATGATTTATGAATCATACCAAAGCTTTATTGATCCAGAAATTTTATCAATGAGTTATATGGCAATAGCTATAATGCTTGCTTCAATAATATTGAATGAAATTATGGCTCGTCTTAAAATTCATTATGGTAAGAAAGAAAACTCATTAAGCCTTCTTTCTGACGGAGTACATGACAAAGTTGATGTTTATGCTTCAATTGCAGTTTTGATAGGAATTGTTTTAATGCCTTATTGGATTTATGTTGATTCAATATTAGCATTTTTAATAGGACTTTATATTATTAAAGAATCTTTTGAATTAGGAAAAGAAGCTGTTGATTCCCTCCTTGATGTTTCTGCTGGAAAAGAAATTGAAGACGAAATTAAAGCTATTGCTAAAAAATTAAATACAGAAATAAGTTCTCTGAAAACACAGCAACGAGGATCAGCAGTGACTGCTAATTTTGAAATAAACCTTCCTAATAATTTAAACTTAGAAGAAGCCACGAAAAAATCAAACGCTCTGAGAGAAAAACTTATAGAAAAGATAAGGAGTTTAGAATATGTAGTCATTCAAATTACTAGTCATGAAGTAGAAACTGGCTACTTCAAATCAGGTCTTATGGAAGATGTTAACTGGAAAAGAAAAAGTCGGTTTGAAGGAATAATCCCACAAGCCGAAGGGAAAGGTCCAGAGGGTTATTGTGCCTGCCCTAAATGTAGTTATAAAATAGCCCATGAAAAAGGAACTCCTTGTGCTGAATTAAAATGCCCAACTTGTGGAGTAACTTTAGAACGAGAATAGAAACACTAAGTCATTTAAACATAAAAACAAACGGATTTTGGCAAAGCCAAAATCCGTTTTAATTCTTAAATCCTAAACCTGCCTGCCGGCAGGCAGGCCTTAAATCTTTTTTTACATTTCCTCTATTGTTTCAATTCCGAGTAAAGTTAAACCATTTTTTAATACTTGAGCTGTTCCTTCTGAAAGAGCTAGTCGAATAGCCTTTTCTTCTTCTGAAGCTTTTATCACGGGACAATTTGCATAAAAAGTATTAAATCTTTGAGCTAATTCATAAAGATAATTACACATAGTATACGGAGCAACCTCCACACCTGATTGATATGTTTTCTGAGGATAACGAGTTAACCATTTCAATAAACTCAATTCCCACTCATTCATTTCCAAATCACTTGGAAGTCGGATTTCCAAGGATTTTGATTTTCTTAAAATAGCTTGAGCTCGGACATAAGCATACAAAATATAAGGTCCTGAATATCCTTCAAAATCAACAAATTTTTCAGGATCATAATTTACATCCTTATTAAAATCATGAGAAAGAATTAAGAATTTCAATCCAGCCAAAGCTACCACCCTAGAAATTTCTTCTTTTTTTTCTGTATCATAATCTTTTAATTCTGCAATTTTAGTTCTAGCTACTTTTAAAGATTCTTCTAAAATATCTGTCCCTTTAATATTTTTACCTGAACGTGAACTTGTTTTCTTTCCGTTCATCAATAACCATCCAAAAGAAGTGTGAAAATATTTATCTTTAAATTTCTCATCTAAAGTTTCTAAAATTTTTATGACTGCTTTAAAGTGATCTACTTGTTCTACCCCTGTTAAAGTTAAATTTAAAAACAAATCTGGATAATCTTCAAATTTTTGATAGCCTAAAGCAATATCTTTAGCTAAATAAGTTGGATTATCTTCGCTAGTTTTCATAACCCAAGTTACTAAGCCATCTTTTTCTCCTTCATAAATAATTGCTCCTTGAGATTCTACAAAAATCTTTTTTGAATTTTCTTCAACTATTTTTTTAGCACTTTCATATACCTGAGATTCTGGATATTGTTTGTCGTAAGCTACTCCTAAATCAGCAAAAATAGCTTTTTGATGTTCTAAACTCATCTTTTTTATTCTTTCATATAATTCAGTCGCTTCTGTTTTATTTTTTTGATAAATATCAATATTTATCTTCCTGATAGCCTTTTCATTTTCATCAAAAGCCTGTGTAGCATACACATAAGCTTCTGTAATAAATTCCATTTTTTTATGTTTATCCCAAGATTCAAAATCTTCAAGTAATCCTTTTTGTTGAACACCCCAAGTAGTCTTAGCTGTATGCATTCCTATATCTCCATAATAATTTGTTTTAACTACTTCATAACCTAAGTTTTCAAATAATTTACAAACACTCAAACCTGAAATTGTTCCTTTTATATGCCCAACAGTGAAAGCTTTATGTGTATTTGGCTGACCAAACTCAAGCATTATTTTTTTATCTTCAGCTAATTCAAAAGTCCCATAATCTTCTTTCTGTTCTAAAATATTTTCTAATTCAGAAATATAATAATCATTTTTTATTTTGAAGTTTATAAATCCTGGGGCAATAGCTTCAACTTTTTCTAGTAAATCTGGTAGGTTGATTTTTTTAGCAATATTTTGAGCAATTTCTAAAGGGTTTTCTTTTAAAACTCCAGCCAAAGCCATAGCTACATTAGTAGCATAATCTCCGTGAGATTCTTCTGCAGGATGTTCTATTACAAAATTAACCTTATTTTCAATAATTTTAGATACTTCTTGATGTAATAATTCTTTTATTGGATCAATTGAAACCTTTTCTTTTTTTAGTATTTCTTGTATTTTCATTAATATTATAATAACATAAAATTATAATATGGATAAATTATTTCAAAGGAAAATAGAAGACTTCAAATGTCAAAATTGTGGTGCAGAAGTTAAAGGGGATGGTTACACCAATCACTGCCCTAATTGTTTATGGAGCAAACATGTTGATATAAACCCAGGAGACAGAGCCTCTAATTGCAAAAGATTGATGGAACCAATTGAAATAGAAAAAAAAGCTGATGAAATTATAATTACCCATAAATGTTTAGAATGCGGACACATAAAGAAAAATAAAAGCACTCCTAATGATAACTATGATAAAATTTTAGAGATAATTAATTAAAAAGCACGGCTCAGTTGAGCCGTGCTTTGTGTTTATTTAATTTCTATTATGTTTTTTTCTCTCAGTCTCAGTTAAATATTTTTTTCGTAAACGAATATCTGTTGGAGTAACTTCTAAGTATTCATCATCTTTCATTAAACCAATAGCTTTTTCAAGAGAAATATCTAAAGGAGGAGAAACTTTTGTAGCATCATCTGAACCAGAAGCTCTCATATTAGTTAATTGTTTTCCTTTAGTTGGGTTAACAATCATCTCTTCCCCACTAGCTACATTTCCAATTATCATTCCTTCATAAACTTCTGTATTTGTTTCTATATATAGAACACCTCGTTCTTGTAAATTAGCCAAAGAAAAACCTAAAGCTTTACCTCCAGCCATTGAAGTCATTGAACCTAATTTAGTTTTAACCACTTCTCCAGCATAAGCTCTAAATTCTAAAAACAATGAAGTCAAAACCCCCTCTCCTTTAGTATCAACAATAAATTCATTTCTATACCCCAAAAGACCTCTAGTAGGAATTTCGAAAACCATTTTAGTTTCCCCATTCTTATTTTTCATATCATTTAAAATTCCTTTTCTCTCTCCCATTTTTTTCATAACTGTCCCAGAGGAATCATCAGGTACAATAATAGTTGTTTCTTCAAACGGCTCAACTTTTTTTCCATCCACTTCTTTTATAATTACTTCTGGCTGAGAAACTGTTAATTCAAATCCTTCTCTTCTCATATTTTCAATTAACACAGCAAGGTGCAATTCTCCTCTTCCATATATTTTATATCTTCCATCTACTCCACTAAAATCTACTTTCAAACCAACATTAACTTCTAATTCTTTTTCTAATCTTTCTTTAATTTGTCTAGAAGTTAATAATTTTCCAACCTTTCCTGCAAAAGGAGAATTATTTACAAACATAAATAAAGAAATTGTTGGCTCATCTATTGTAATTTCTGAAAGAGTTTCTGTCTCTTCACTATCTACCAAAGTATGACTAATGAAAATATCAGGGATTCCAGCAATCATAACAATATCTCCTGCTACTGCTTCTTTAGTTTCTTTTCTAGTTAATCCTTCAAAAGTAAATAATTTAGTTATCTTTCCGTTAAAAGATTCTCCTTTAGAATTTTTTATGAAAATCTGTTGTCCATCTTTCAAAGTTCCTTCGTAAATACGACAAACACCCATTCTTCCTAAGAAATTATTATAATCAAGGTTAAAGACCTGCGCCTTTAAAGGATTATTATTTAAAGATTCATCTGAAGCTAAAGGAACTTTTTCCAAAATTAAATCTAACAACGGAGTTAAATCTTTCATCTCATCCTCCATTTTTAATTTTGCTAAACCTTCTCTTCCCACAGTATAAATAGTTTCAAAATTTAATTGTTCATCACTTGCTTCTAAATCTAGAAATAATTCGTAAACATCTTCCTTTACTCTTTTTACATCTGAAGCTGGTTTATCTATTTTATTTATAACTAAAATTGGTTTTAAATTTAATTCTAAAGACTTCTTTAATACAAATTTAGTTTGAGGCATTGGTCCTTCTACAGCATCAACAACTAAAAGAACTGAGTCAACAGATCTTAAAACTCGTTCTACTTCTGAACCAAAATCAGCATGACCAGGAGTATCCAAAATATTAATTTTAGTATCTTTATATAAGACAGAGGTATTTTTTGAATAAATAGTAATTCCTCTTTCTTTTTCTATATCATTAGAGTCCATAGAAACTCCTTCAGCCACCATATTAGTTTGAGATAATAAGGCATCTGTTAAAGCTGTTTTTCCATGGTCTACATGGGCTATGATTGCTATGTTTCGTATATCCATATTTTTTTAATTTAACTCAGATATTCTACCTTTTTTCAGGATTTAAACAAGTCTAATAACTCCTTTCGCTATATATCAAATAAAAGCTCTTATTTTGATTGACATGAGTAATCGGAAATGTTACTATAACAGGAATCAAATCGTAGCTGTAAGAGATTCAAAGTCGAGTTTTATCATACACTATTTTGTATTTGACGAAATTACTTTAAGTTATATCTCATAATTTAAAGTGACTTATTAGCAACATAGTTTCTCTTATAGAAGATATGCAAAAAGGAAAAATCGCTCGTTTAACAGATCGTGGATTTGGATTCATTTCTCAAGACGGTGAAGAAAAAGACCTTTTCTTTCACTCAAATGAGTTAAAAGAAGTTCAATTTAACGACCTTAGAGAAGGAGATGAGTTAACTTTTGAAGTAGCTGAAGGTCCTAAAGGGCTTAACGCTGTGAACATTAGTAAAGCTTAAATCCGATTAAATAAAAAACACCGCTTCGGCGGTGTTTTTTATATATCTCTATGTTATAATTTTAACAGAATTAACAATACTAATTTATCTTTTAATTATAATTATGAAAAAATTACTAAAAAATAAAAAAATACTTTTTAGTGCGATAGGAGTAATATTAATAATTGTTTTAAGTGTTTATTTTTTCACAAAAGATCAAAAAGAAGAATATAATTTCAGCTTAGCTGAAAGAACTGACTTAGTTCAAGAAATTAGCGCCACAGGAAGAATTAAAGCAGTTGACGATATAGACTTAGCATTTGAAAAAAGTGGGCGTATAAATAATATTTATATAGAAGTTGGAGATAAAGTTTATAAAGGGCAAATATTAGCTGAACTAGAAAAAGCAGAAATTTTTGCTGAATTATCTCAAGCCAGAGCTGGGGTGGCTAGTGCCGAAGCAAAACTTATTCAACTTGAAGCTTTATTAGAAAAAGAAAAAAATACTTTAGAAACTCTTCAAATAGGAACTCGTGAAGAGGAAATTTTAATATATGAATCAAAGGTAGAAAACGCAGAAGTTGTTTACGAAGCTTCTATTCAAAATCTTATAGATAAAATTGGAGACTCTTATACAAAATCAGATGATGCAATTAGAAATAAGATAGATCCCCTATTTAGTAGTCCTAGAGGAACAAGTCCTCAAATAATTTTTGCGGTAAATGATTCTCAATTAGAAAACAATATTGAATGGGCTCGTTTTTTAATTGAACAGAAATTGAATTTTTGGAGTACTAGTCTACAAAATATTAATGAAAACTTACCCGAAGAAAAATTAGACGAAAGCAAAGACAACTTAAACCAAATAAAACTTTTCCTAGAAGACATGGCTCTGGCTATTAACGGACTTTCTGTTAATTCAGAATTTTCTCAAACTATAATAGACAGTTACAAAACTGATATTTACACAGCTAGAACTAATATTAATACTGCTATTACCAACCTGTCTACAGCTATAGAAAAACTTAATACAGCTAACACTTCCCTTTTAATTAGCCAAAACGAATTAGCTCTTAAAAAATCAGGTAGTACTTTTGAAGAAATAAGTTCTCAGAAAGCCATAATTGAACAAGCCGAAGCTAATATTATTTCTCAAAAAGCAGAAATAGATTTGAAAGAATCCGCTGTCCAAGCTTCTCTAGCAAAATTATCTAAAAATACTTTAAGATCTCCTATTAACGGAATAATCACTAACCAAAAAACCCAAGTAGGAGTAATTACTTCTCCTGGAGAAATTATTATATCTGTTATTTCTGAAAATGACTTAGAGATTGAAACAAATATAGTAGAAGCAGATATTGCTTATCTAAAAATTGGAAATAAAGCTAAACTTTCTTTAGATGCTTATGGAGAAGATGTTATTTTTGATGCAGTGGTAATTAAAATAGATCCTGCCGCGAACCTAATAGAAGGAGTGGCTAATTATAAAACGACTCTAGGATTTACTGAAACATATGAAAAAATAAAAGCAGGAATGACTGCTGATTTGGATATAATCACAATGGAATTAAAAAATGTAATAGCTATTCCCTATCGAGCAATTATTTTTAAAAGTGGAACTGAAAAATTAGTAAGAGTATTAAAAGACAATAATCAAATAGATGAAGTGTCTGTTAAAATTGGAATTGTTGGAAACGGGTCTTTGGTTGAAATCATTTCAGGAATAAACGAAGGAGACAAAGTTGTTACTTCTATAAAAAAGTAATAACTCATTAAAACATTAAAACAAAAAAATTTGCAAAGCAAATCTTTTCTAATAACCTAAATATCTAATAACTAAACCATGAACTTAATTGAAATAAAAAATTTAAAAAGAACTTTTGGAGAAGAGATTAAAACCTATGCTTTAAAAAATGCAACTTTTACAGTCAAACAAGGAGAATTTATCGCTATTATGGGTTCTTCTGGTTCAGGGAAATCTACTCTAATGCATATTTTAGGACTTTTAGACAGAGCAACTAAAGGTGATTTTTTATTTGAAGAAAGAGATGTTTCAAAATTAGACGATGATGAACTAGCTACTTTAAGAAATGAAGAAATTGGATTTGTTTTTCAATCTTTTAATTTATTACCAAGAACCACTGTTTTGGATAATGTTACTCTCCCTTTAATTTATTCTCAAAAAAGAGTTTCTACCTTAAGTCGAGCTAAAGAAGTTTTAGAAAGTGTAGGCCTAAGCCATAGACTTAATCATTATACAAATCAAATTTCAGGCGGAGAAAAACAAAGAGTAGCTGTCGCCCGAGCTTTAGTAAATAGACCTTCTATTATTTTTGCGGACGAACCTACAGGAAATCTAGATTCAAAATCAGGAGCTCAAATTATGAAAATATTACAAAAATTAAATGATGAAGGAAAAACTGTTATATTAGTAACTCACGAAACTTATACAGCTGAATGTGCAAAAAGAATTTTAACAATGAAAGATGGAGAAATAGTAAGTGATGAAATAACAAAAAATCAAAGAAGAGTACATACTGAAGACTTAATTAAATAATGTGATATTCAGTGGCTAATTTTTGATAACCATTCGTTATGATTAAGACTTTAAAGCAATCAGTTAAAATAGCTACCAGTTCCCTTTTGAGTAATAAAATTCAAAGCCTTTTAACTATGCTAGGAATTATTATTGGAGTAGCTTCAGTTATAGTTATTATGTCTATCGGGTCTGGGGCTCAATCTTTAATTCTGTCAGAAATTCAAAACTTAGGAACAAACTTAATTGCCATTATTCCTGGTCACGGAGATGAAGAAGACGCTTTCTCTATGCTAAGCGGTTTTGCTGTTACTACTTTAACTTACGATGATGCTCTAGCCTTAAGAGAAAATAAAAATATTCCAAACATAATGGCTGTAGCTGCATATAGTAAAGGGTTTGGAACAGCTGAATGGAAATCAAAAACTTATAGTACTTCTTTAACAGGAACTACAGCTAGCCATCTTGAAGTAATGGGTGGAGATGTAAAAGAAGGTCGTTTCTTTAACTCTGAAGAAGAAAAAAGATTTTCTAGAATAGCTGTTTTAGGATCCGATGTTAAGGACGAACTCTTAGGTCAATCAGATGCAATTGGTCAAAAAATTAAAATCAATGATTATATTTTTGATGTTATAGGAGTGATGGAAGAAAGAGGAGTTGTCGTTATGGAAGATTATGATGACCAAATTTTTATTCCCATAAAAACAGTTCAAAGAATGATGGGGGTTGATTATGTTGGGTTTATTAGGTCCAAAGTTTACTCGGAAGAAAATATTTCTCAAACGGAAGAAAATATTAAAATAATATTAAGAGAAGAACACAGTATTAAAGACCAAAGTGGCAAGAATGATGACTTTATGGTTAAAAATACAGCTCAAGCTCTTGATATGATTACTGAAATTACCAATTCATTAAGATACTTCTTAGCTATTATGGCAGGTCTCTCTTTGATTGTTGGAGGAATTGGAATCATGAATATTATGTTTATTTCAGTTACAGAAAGAACAAGAGAAGTCGGACTGAGGAAAGCCCTAGGGGCAAAAAATAGTAATGTTCTAGGACAATTTTTAGTAGAAGCTATCTTCATTACTCTTATTGGTGGAATTAGTGGAATAATATTAGGAGTTATAATTTCATCTTTTATTGCAATTGGAGCTCATCTTTTAGGCTATGAATGGAATCTTATAATTTCTTTAGGTTCTGTTATTTTAGCTTTAGTTGTTTCTGCTGGAGTTGGATTATTTTTCGGATTTTATCCAGCTTATAAAGCAAGTAAACTTGACCCAATAACAGCCTTACGATATGAATAAAACCTTTAACTAATATTATGAAATCTTTTTTTGCAACAATTAAATCATCTTTTAAATTAGCCTTTATTTCTTTCAGTGCTAATAAATTACGAACCTCTTTAGCTGTTCTAGGAGTAACTATTGGTATCTCTAGTATTATTGTAGTTTTTTCAGCAGGAGAAGGAATTAAAGGAATTGTTTTAAACCAAGTTGAATCATTTGGATCTGATACCATACAGGTTGAAATTAAAGTTCCCACTAGTAAAAAGGGTTTAGCTAGTGAAGCCCAAAGCGCAGCTGCGCTTATGCAAGGAGCTCAAGTAACAACTCTAAGTTTAGATGATTTAGAAGATGTTAAAAAATTACCTAATATTATTGATGCTTATGGTGTTTACATGGGACAAGAAACTGTGTCTTACTATAATGAAATTTATAATACTTACACATGGTCAACTAATAGTTCTTTTATAAATATAGACTCAACAGAATTAGCTTATGGAAGATTTTTTACAAAAGCAGAAAATAATTCTTTAGCCACAGTAGCTATTTTAGGTTCTAAAATTAAAGAAAAATTATTTGGTGACAATGACCCTATTGGAAAAACAATTAAAATACACAATGTTAGATTTAAAATAATAGGAGTGGTGGAAGAAAGAGGAGCTTTGATGTCTTTTGATTTTGATGACTTTATTTATGTCCCAATTAAAACCATGCATAAAAAAGTTTTAGGAATAGACTTCTTACATAATATTATTATACAAATTGAAGATACTTCTCTTATAGAAGAAACCCTTGAAGAAACTAGAATTGTTTTAAGAAACAATCATGATATCAGTCCCCCCGAAGAAGATTTTGAAGGTTGGATGGATACAGGAACAGATGATTTCAGAGTTATGGCAATGACTGAAATTTTAGAAATGTTTGATACAATGTCTGCTGTTTTAACTTGGTTGATGCTTGTAATTGTAGCCATTTCATTAGTAGTTGGTGGAATCAGTGTTATGAATGTCATGTATGTAATTGTAAACGAAAGAACATCTGAAATAGGTCTAAGAAAAGCTGTTGGAGCAAACTATAAAGATATCATGCTTCAATTCTTAACAGAATCAATTTTAATAACTTTCACAGGAGGAATTGTAGGAAGCATTTTAGGTTCTGTTATTTCTTTAGTAATTGCTATTGGAGCGAATTCTTCAGGAATTGATTGGAATTTTGTTTTACCTTTTAAAGCTTTTCTAATAGCAGGATTATTTTCTTTGATTTTTGGAATTTTATTTGGAACTACCCCAGCTCGAAAAGCTGCTCAAATGAATCCCATTCAAGCACTGATTCACGAAAATTAAATTTTTATTTATCCACTAAATAAAAAAAGAAAAAGAATATTTTTGATATAATTATTAATGAAAAAATAAAATGTTTTCTTATTCTTTAAAAAATAAATTGATATTTACTATTGTTGGTATAGTTTCTGTTTTAGGGTTAATTGCTACCTATACGGTTTTTTCATATTCTAAAAATATCTTATACGAAAACGAAAAAGAATCTCTCCTTTTAATAGCAACTGAACAAGCTCAACAAGTTTCAATACTATTAAAACAATCTACTGATTTATCTGAAATCATTTCTCAACAAGAATTTATTTTAGATTATCTAAATGATTCTGAAAAAGAATTTCAAGATTTAAAAATTCTGGAGAAACTTAAAACATACAATATAAATAATATTTATTCCTCTATTTATTTAATGGACTTAAAAGGAACTACGTTAGTTTCCACTGCTGAATCATTTGTATCAAAAAATTATTCATTTAGAGAATATTTTAAAGGAGCTCTTCAAGGAGAAAATTTTACTGATATTTCTGTTGGAGCAACTTCAAAAGAATTAGGTTATTATTTTTCTACTCCTGTTAGGAATACAAAGTCTAAGATTATAGGAGTCTTAGTTTTAAAAATGAAACCAGAAGTTATAGATAATTTAATTATTAATCCTTATATTGAAAGTAACCGTAATAAATTAGATCTATTAGCTGTAATAGACAATCATAGTGTAATTTTCCATTCAAATCATGAAAATCAATTATTCAAAAGTATCGCTGATCTTAACCCTTTAGTTTTATCAGAAATATCTGAGCAACAAAGATTTGCTGATTACAAAATAAGTCCTTTAAACTATAGTATTACGTTAGAAGAAATTAAAGAAGCTGAAAAATTTTTATCAACAAAAATCTTTAATAAAATATCAAAAGAAAATTTCTTATTAAATATCGTTAAGATACAAGGTTATCCCTTTTGTATGGTAGTTATAGAAAATGAAAATAAATTAATTACCTCAGCTCTAGATATTTCCTATAACTTAGGAATTTTTGTATTACTTTCTGTTATCTTAGCATCGTTTTTTGTTAATTTTATAGTAAGAAACCTTACAAAACCTTTAATTGAATTAAATAGTGTAGTTAAAAAAGCAAGTGATGGAGACTTAGGACAAAGAGTTTTAATTAGTTCAAAAGATGATATCGGAATTTTAGGAAATAACTTTAATAAATTAATAGAAAAATTACAAAAAAACTTAAAAGAAGTTGAGGCAAAAGTTTCCCTAAGAACTAAACAATTAGAAAAAACAAACCAAGCCATGACAGGAAGAGAACTAAAAATGATTGAATTAAAAAAAGAAATGAATGAATTAAAAAATAAAGAGAAATTATAAATTAAGACCAAAAAATAATTATGTTATTAAATTGGAAAAAAGAATATAGTGTAAATGTTAAAGAAATAGATGCACAACATAAAAAACTTATTGAAATGATAAACGAGCTTTATGAAATTATAAATAATAAAAACGAAAATCTACAAAAAGAGTTTACTAGAGTAGTAGGTGAACTAGAAGAGTATAAAAATTATCATTTTTCTACTGAAGAAAAATATTTTCATCAATTTAATTATGAAAATACAGAGGACCATATAGCAAAACATATTGCATTTGGGAAAAAAATAGAAGAATTTAAAGAACATTTATCTAACCCTAATGAAAATTATCCGCAAATTTGCTTTGATTTATTAGATTATTTGGAAGATTGGTTTTTTGCACACCTAATAGGTGATGATAAAAAATATACTAAAACATTTAATGAAAATGGACTTTTTTAAAAAATGAATCCTGTTAGATGTTTAGAGAAAATAATAAATTTATTTAAATATAAAAACGGGACCAAAAACATTATTAGTTTAATTTAAAATTATTTACTTTTTGTAAATTATGAGGGACTTGTCCCGTTAGAGATAATTTACTAGAGGTAAATTATCTCTAACGGGATGAAAATAAAAACAAAAATAATTTTACCAATAATTTTAGTGGCTGTAATTGTATTATCAACAGCAACTTTTTATTCATATTTTTTTAATGTCAATACTTTAAATACATCAATTGGGGAACACCTAAATACAACTGTGTCTTCAAGGTCTCATCATATTGATACTTTTATAGAAGAATTAATAGGAAAAATAAAAATAGCAGCCACGCAAGAAAACTTGACCAACGAAAAACTAGAAAAAATAAAAAATTCTAACAGAGAATTTTCAGAAGTGTTCTTGGTAAATCTTGATAAAAAAATAATTAAATCTTCAAGACAAGAGTCTATAGGCTTAGATTGTTCTATTAATGATTATCTTGTTAATAAAAAAGATAATGTTTATATGAGAGATGCTTATATTTCTAAAATAAACGAAGAACCATCCATTGCTATTGCTATTTCTCACAACAAAGACATATTAATCATTAGGATTAATTTGGAAATTTTAAATGATGTGACTACAAACAAAACAGGATTAGGAAATACTGGTGAAGTATATTTAATTAATAGTGCTGGGTATACCATTACTCCCCTACAATTTAGTGAAGACACTTTTTTGAAAACAAAAATAGAATCTAAAAATGCTAAGAGTTGTTTAGACACACTAAAAAACGAAACTGAACATACTGAATATAGAGGAGGGTCTGCAATATATACAAATTATAAAAAAATTGAAGTTATGGGCTCTTACCATCCCTTAAGTATAATGAACTGGTGTATCTTAGCTGAAATTGATAAATCAGAAGCATTAGCTCCAACAAAAAACTTATTAAAATTCTCTATTATAAGAATTTTGATTATCTTATTTATATTTTTTATACTTACTTATTTGATAGCCAGAACTATTAGCAAGCCAATTATTATATTAAGCCAAGGGACAAAAATAATTAAGAACGGTAACTTAGACCACAAGGTTGGAACCAATTCAAAAGATGAAATTGGAAGTTTATCAAGAGATTTTGATGAAATGACCGTTGCAATTAAAAAATCACAAATAGAAATTGACAAAAAAGTTAAAGAGCAGACAAGGGAAATAATAGAAAAACAAAAAGATATTGAAAATCAACAAGAAGCTATCCTAAATGTACTAGAAGATGTAGAAAATGAAAAAAAGAAAACAGAAATTGAACGAGATAAAATAGACGCTATTCTTCATAGTATTGGTGATGGAGTTTTTGTAGTTGATAAAGATAAAAAAATTACTATTTTTAATAATATTGCTGAACAAATATCAGGATTTAACAAAGAAGATGTGTTAGGAAAAAACTATCTAGATATTTTGAAATTTATTCATGAAAAAGACAGAACTCCTAATAATGATTTTATTGAAAAAGCTTTTTCTTTAGGGAAAATTCAAATGATGAAGAACCATACTTTACTTATTAAAAAAGATAAAAGTGAAGTTCCTGTAGCCGACAGTTCTGCTCCAATAAAAGATAGTGCTGGAAATATAATTGGATGTATCGTTGTTTTCAGAGACGCGACAGCTGAAAGAAAAGCTGAACAAATAAAATCAGATTTCGTGTCTATCGCCTCTCACCAACTAAGAACTCCTTTAACGGGAATTCAGTGGGTAACAGAAAGACTGTTAAAACATTCAACTGCTTTGCCAGAAAAAGAGCAGCAATATATTAAAGATATTAACCTTTCTTCCAAAAGACTATCCACCCTTGTAGACAGTCTATTAAATGTTTCTAGAATTGAAGGAGGAAAAATAACTATAAAGCCTGAAAAAATAGAGTTGATTGATTTTATTAAAAGCTATCTAACAGAGACTAATCCTTTAACAGAAGCAAAAAATATTAGTTTAAAATTTAATACACACCCAGAAAATTTAGAAATATTGACTGATCGTTCAGGTATAAGAAATATTGTTCAGTCCTTAGTCTCCAATGCGATTGAATACACACCTGAAAATGGAAATATAGAAGTTTCTGTTGAGGACAATGTAGAAAAAGATTCTTTCTTGTTTAAAATAAAAGATACAGGGATAGGAATTCCTTCGAAAAACCAAGCCACTATTTTTGATAAATTTACTCGAGGAGAAAATGCCCAGCAAGTTAAAACTGATGGAACAGGATTCGGATTATACATTACAAAACAAACAGTTGATTTATTAGGCGGAAAAATAAGATTTGAATCTATTGAAAACGAAGGAACAACTTTCTTTGTAACCTTACCTAAAATATCCAAAGCTAAAGAAGGCGGAAAAAGTTTTGTATAATAAAAAGAATAAATTTGATATAATATTAACAATTATTAATTAAAGAAAAATAACATGGCAGATATAAAAATAGTATTAGTGGAAGATGATGAAATCTTATCTAAAGTAATTAAAGAAGAGCTAGAAGAAGCTGATTTTAAAGTTTATTTAGCTACTGACGGAGAAAAAGGCCTTGAATTGGCTCAGGAGAAAAAACCTGATTTAGTTTTATTAGATTTAATGCTTCCAAAAATGCACGGATTTGAGGTTTTAGAAAATCTTAAGAAATCACCTGAAACTGAAGACACTCCAGTTATAATTTTAACTATGTTAGGATCTGATGATGATATTAAAAAAGGACTTAAATTAGGAGCAAGTGATTATATTGTTAAATCACAACATGCTGTAGGAGAAATAATAGACGAAGTAAAGAAGTTCTTTGCAAATGAAAGCCACCCAGAACAAAATAAAATAAAAGAAAAAAAATAAGTTAAATTTTTTTTCTTTTATATTTTACTTTTTATGATGTTTTTTAAAAAAATTATAATAATATCTATATTTTTTTTATTAAGTTTTTTTCCTATTGTCAAAATATTTGCTGATACAACAACTTATAATTTTTCAGGAGTGAATACAGGGAACGATGGAATAAACGAAAATCCAATTGTCATAGAACACGATTCTGATATTTTTCCATGGACAACCTTGGCTGAACAAAATGATTCAGCTAATCCCACTGACGTTGAATATGTGAATATATCTACAGATAATACATCTCAATGGGCAACTGACGACCCTGGGAGAAAGGATGAAATGGCAATAACTTATAAATTTTTTATTCAAGAAACTATAAGTGATATTTCTAATATTCAGATAAAATGGAACGGAAATACAGACGGGACTTCCTCCAGTAATCATTCTGTTTGGTTAAGAAAAGACGGCCTAGATGAATTCGGAGGAATAAATACTTGGGTGCAACTAGGGACTTCTCTCTCTATTCCTCAAGATATTGATACTGATTTAATTAGAAATTTAACTACTGATTTTGCTACTTATATTAATGCTTCTACAGGACAATTTGAATTTGTTATTACAACAGATAGAGAATCAGAAGATATGCGGACAAATTATATTGAAATTATTACTACTTATACTGTAATCCCTCCAGCTGACACAACTCCTCCATCAGCAATTTTAGATTTAAGTTCTTCAAACGCAACAACTAATTCAATTGATTTATCTTGGACAGCCGTTGGAGATGACAACTTAACGGGATTAGCCTCAAGTTATGATATTAGATATGCAATTTCTCCAATTACAGAATCAAATTGGTCTTCTGCTACTCAAGTTTCTGGAGAACCTTCTCCTTCTATAGGAGGGTCTTCTGAATTAATGACTGTTTCGGGACTTAACTCTAATACTACATATTATTTCGCAATTAAGACTTCTGATGAGGTTCCTAATGAATCAATAATTTCCAACGTTCCATCAGAAACAACAAACACAATTCCACCTATTCCTGACACTACCCCACCATCTGATATTTCAGACTTAGCAAGTTTTGGAGCAACAACTAGTTCAATTGAATTAAATTGGACAGCCGTTGGAGATGACAACTTAACGGGATTAGCCTCAAGTTATGATATTAGATATGCAATTTCTCCAATTACAGAATCAAATTGGTCTTCTGCTACTCAAGTTTCTGGAGAACCTTCTCCTTCTATAGGAGGGTCTTCTGAATTAATGACTGTTTCGGGACTAAACCCAGATACTCTTTATCACTTTGCAATTAAAAGTTCTGACGAAGTCCCCAACGAATCAGAGATTTCAAATGCAACCAGTCTTAGCACAGATGACACTCCTCTAGTTTCAGATACTACCCCACCATCTGATATCTCTGACCTAAGCCCTTCAAACGCAACAACTAATTCAATTGATTTATCTTGGACAGCCGTTGGAGATGACAACTTAACGGGATTAGCCTCAAGTTATGATGTCAGATATTCAACAACTGCTGTTACAGAATCTAGTTGGTCTTCTGCTACCTTAGCTATTGGGGAGCCCAATCCATCTTCCCCAGGAAGTTCTGAATCTTTTAGTATTACAAATATTCCTTCTGAGACTACATATTATTTTGCCATTAAAACTTCCGATGAATCAAATAATCAATCAACAATTTCGAATATTCCTTCTTTAAGTACTTTAGCAGAATCCAGTGTATCTATTCCTACAAATGTATCAGGAGGAGTCTCCGCAACTAGTGTAATTTTTTCCGGACTAGCTTATCCTAATAGTAAAATTATAGTAAGGTTCAAAGACTCAGTTAACCCTCTTTATAATAATGTTCCTCTTTCAACTTATTCAATTTCTAGTTCTGGAGAATTTTATGTAAGCTACGCAGCTTTACTAAGTGGAGCATATTTTTTCACTCTACAAGCACAAGATAAAGACAACCAAAAAACAGATGTTCTTTCTTTCAATGTAGATTTTCGTACAGATAAAAAGTTAATGGTAGAAGATATTTTCTTTAGTCCAACTATAAGTTTTAATCAAGATTTATTACGTTTAAGTGATGCTTTAGAAATTCATGGATATTCATCCCCAAATTCCAAAATAAAATTAGAAATAGATGATATAATATTAAATGAAACTATTTCTGATAAAATTGGTTATTATTCATTTGAATTCAGCCCCGGAGATTTTACCTTAGGAGTTCATTACGCTAGAGTTAGCCAAAACAAAGATGATAGAGAAAGCAATTACACTTCTCCACGAAGTTTTAAAGTAACTTCTTTAACATACCCTCGAGCAGATTTTAATAGAGATAATTCCGTTGATGTTACTGATTGGAGTGTTTTCTTATACCGCTGGGGAGATATGGAAAATAATTTACGAAATGAAATTGACTTAGACTCTAATGGGATAATTGACATTGGTGACTTTAGTATATTTTTAAAAGCAATTAAATTATAATTTAAACATTAACTTAACATCATTTTTATTACAAATTAATTAATAACAAATCTTCTATATTATTATGAAAAAAATATTTTTCTCCATCATATTTGCCACAGTCTTGCTTGTTTCTGCAAACATAACAGAAGCAGCTACTTTATATCTCTTGCCTGAATATAAAAACATTGATATTGGACAAGAATTTTTTGTAGATGTTAAAGTTAATTCTGAAAACGACTTCATCAATGCCGTTCAATCAACTATTTCTTTTCCTTCTAACATTATTGAAATAGTGGATGTAAGTAAACACAATTCTGTTTTTAATTTTTGGATAGATGAACCTGATGTAGAAGAAAATAAAATAATCTTCATAGGAGGGACTGCTAAAGGAGTTTCGGGAGACTCTTTGCAAGTACTCCGTATATTGTGTAAATCTATTGGTGCTGGAACAGCTAGTATAGACATATCGGAATCAGTCATAACTGCTAATGATGGAAAAGGAACTAATATTTTATCTACTATAGAAAAAACAGATATTGAAGTCGGTACAGCAACAATTACATCTAATAATTCTGTAAAAACAAAACCAGAAGAAATTCCTATAATTATCCCTCAAGAAATACAAAGAGAAGCTGTTTTTGCCTCTGACGCTCCTGAAAAACCAATTGTGAGTGTTCCTTTATATCCTGACCAAGAACTTTGGTATAACCACCAAGGAGAAACTATTGTTTTATGGGAGGTGCCTGATGATATTACTAAAGTAGCAGTTTCCTTAAATTCTAACCCTAATTCAGAACTCAATACTTCAGAAGATGGACTATTCACAGGGAAGACTTTTGGAGTATTAGATGAAGGAATTTACTTTGCACATGTTCAGTTTAAAAACAACAAAGGCTGGGGAGAAATTACTCATTATAAAATATCTCTAGATACCAGTTCACCGATAGCTTTTGAAGCAAATATTAGTTCTTTTGCCTCTACTGATCCTATTCCTGAAATAAGTTTTATTAATCAAGACACTTTGTCTGGGTTTTCTCATGCATTAATATTCATAGACGGAGAAAAAGTATTAAAAACAGAAGAATCTAAAATATTACTCCCTGCTCAAAAACCAGGTTCACATCTTTTGGTAGTACAAATTTTTGATAAAGCAGGAAATAGTATAGAAGATGATTTAAATTTTGAAATAATTCCATTGAAAATTCCTAGTGTGAGTTTCTTTACTGACAAAATTTCTCAAGGAGAAAATATTTTTGTTTCAGGAACTTCCATTTCTAATTCCTTTGTTGATATTAAAATACAAAGAGAAGATATAATAGAATTTTTAGGGTCTACAGAAGTAGATAATACAGGGAAATGGAGTTTAGTGATTGATAAATTACTAGCCAAAGGAAATTATACTTTCAGTGTTTCTGCACGAAATCAACAAGGAGCCATTAGTTTTAATAGTGAAATTACTGAAATTAGAGTAACAGCTCCAACTATTTTATCTATTGGTTTAATTGACTTAGGATGGTTTGATATTTTTATTATAATTATTCTACTTCTAGTAATAGGCGGAAGTATAGGAACTTGGTATTATTTCTCTCAAAAAGAAATGGAGGAGGCTTATAAAATTATAGATAACAGAGATGTAAAAAAAATGAGTAAATTACTAAATGATGATATAATTTTAATAGAGAAAGAAGTTAAAAGTGAAAAGAAAATACCAGCTAAAACCAAATCCTCAATAAAATCTAAGATAACTAAAATAAAGACAAATATTAAAAAGATGGATAAGTATTTAGGTATTGAAATTAGTAAATCAAAATAAAAAAATTAATAATTTAAAAAAATATTACATACCATGGAAAAATCAGTATTAATTATAGAAGATGAAAAAATTTTATCTAATACGATAAAAGATGAATTAGAAGATGAAGGGTTAGTTGTGTTACAAGCTTTTGATGGAGAAGAAGGTTTAAAAATGACAAAAGAAGTTAAGCCTGACATTATTTTATTAGATATAATAATGCCTAAACTTGATGGAATAGAAACCTTAAAAGCAATAAAAGCTGATTCAACAATAAAAAATATCCCCGTCGTTATCTTAACAGTTCATGGTGATTTAGAAAAAATAACTAATACTATTGCGCTGGGAGCAAAAGCATATTTTATTAAAGACCAACAAAGTCCTTCTGAAATAAGCGCCGCTATTAAAAATATTTTACATATTTCTTAATATCTAAAAATTAAAAGAGCGACGAGCTTTAGCTCGTCGCTCTTTTAATTTAAAATCTTATTGTTGCTACTGTTGATTTAAAAAACCTTTTGCTTTCTTTAATTGGTCTTTAATCATACTGTCTAAAGGTTTAAATCCGTTCGCAGGTTTAGGTTTCTCTAAAAGATCACAGCTATCATCCCATTCTTCTTCCCAAGGTTGTAGACACGCTTCTTTAGCTTCACACCAAAGATAACCTGCTGATCCAATACAACCATGTTCATCTTTGTCTCCTCCAACTCTTTGTTCTTCACGAACTTCTTTTATATCCTCTCTTACATTTGCAACATCTTCTCTTCTGTCTTTATTTAATTCAGCTAATTCTTCTTTAGCTTCTTCGTCTCCGTCTTTAATTTTTTGAATTAAACCAGCTCTTTCCTCGTTAAATTCTTGTATTTTTTGCTTTCGTTCTTCTATCTTAGCCTTTTGTTCAGTTAATCTTTCCTGAAGCTTTTCTGCAACTTCTGATTTTTTAGCCTCTGCTTTTTCTACAAATGATTCTGCTTTTGCAATCATTCGTTCAGCTTTTGCCTGAGCCTCTTCTGTATCAGCACTCTGGGCAAAAGCTTCAGCTAACTCCATTCTTCTATCAGCAAAAGCTAAGGCCTTTTCTACTCTTTTTTCTGGATTAAAAGTAAAAGTCATAGAAAAACTTTCTTTTACCCCTATCCACCATAAACCTATATTTGAAGGAACTTTAACCTCTTCTAATTCTTCTTCTAATATTAATTCTGGTACAGGCATACCTTCATCATAAACTACAGGATCAACTGGCATTTCATCTTCAGCTTGAACTGTTATAGCCCCTAAAAAAGCCATAGAAAAAATCATTGTGTATAATAATATTTTTTTCATCCCGTTAGAGATAATCTGCTTTTGACAGATAATCTTAAGTTAACTAATAATTTTTTATTCCCGTTTTATTTATTCTTTCTAAATCTCTAACGGGATTCATCTTTTTGTTATCCAATCATCTTTAATGATTGATTATAAATTAATAACTATATACATATTATTTTACACCATTTTATTAAAAAACTAAACAGGTCAAATATGACCCGTTTAGTTTTTACTATTTTTTGCTTTTTTATACTATTTTCTATTGCTCATCTACATCATCATAAGAATCTAGGTCATCTTCATCATTGCCTTCTTCTTTTTCTTTTGCTTTTTCTTCAGTATCATTTAAATCTTCTTCTACAAGACCCTCTTCTACTGAGTCATCAACAACATCTTCTTCTAAAGAATCTTCTGAGATTGCTCCTCCGTTGATGATGTCATCATCTGTAGGAACAACTTCACTATTATTTAATTCATTATCCATAATTTTATTTTATTTTATTTAAAATTAAGCTACTTAATAATTTACATTGATTATTTTATAATCTATCTTTTGAAATTTCAAGATTTATCTGTGGATAATCATAACAAATTAAAAACTTCGTTCAGACCAAAAATCTGAACGAAGCTAATATTTTTTTCACTTTTTTAAAAAAAGCATCGCTGATCCTACAAATAACAGCAATAACCCTCCAAACTGTACCCAACTAAAAGGAAACGCTGGAAAAACTGTAGGAAACATTTTTCCACAAATCCACGAAAAAATATAAACTAGAGAATTTCCTACCCCTACTACAGCAAAAGGGATAGCAGGGTTAGATACTGCTTTTTCTCCAACAGTACTCATAGCTTGCACTAGCAAAATATTTGAAGGTCCTCCAATAACAAGTCCTAAGCAAAAAATAAAAAGGCAAGCTTTAAAAGGGGTTACATACCTAATTAATGGAATTGATGAAATACTAGCCATAACTAACATGGACAAAAAACACCCCAAAAACCAAAAAATAAAATAGGAATCAGGTGTTAGTCCTTGTCTTTCAAGAACAGGCATACAAATCAACATCAATATCAACCCTAAAAGTGAAACTCCTGTCTTTAATTGCCAAGACCAATTTATTGCGAAAGATAACATTTTCTCCTCCTTTTTTATAAACTTTAAATAATTAAAAAATAAACATCTAAAATAGATAATACCTTAAATTAACTTATAAATAAAGATCATCACTTTTTACTATATCCCTTTAAAAACTCTTCTTTAAATTCAAAAAAATTATCATCCAAAATTGACTGACGAATTTTTTCAACCAAGTTTACAATAAAATATAAATTATGAATTGAAGCTAAAGTTCCTGCTAGCATTTCTTTTGATCTAAATAAATGTGATAAATAAGCTTTCGTATAATTCTGACAAACATAACAATCACAACTTTCATCTATTTTTGAAAGATCAATTTTATACTTAGCATTTAAAATATTTATTTTTCCACTCTTAGTATATAAAGTTCCATTTCTAGCAATCCGAGTAGGAGCAACACAGTCAAATAAATCTACCCCATTTTGGATTCCTCCAAAAAGATCTTCTGGTTCCCCTATTCCTAATAAATGCCGAGGTTTTTCTTCCGGTAAAATTGTATTTACCCAAGCTACTGCAGTGTTCATATCTTCTTTATCAAAAGACCCTCCTATCCCAAACCCATCAAAATCCATCTGTGAAATTACCTTAGCTGATTCTTTTCTTAAGTCCTCAAATCGCCCTCCCTGAACTATCCCAAATAAAGCTTGTTGCTTTTGTGTAGTCTCTGAAATTCCTAGTTTTTTGTGCTGATTTAAGCTTCTTTCAGCCCAACGATGAGTTCTATCCATAGCCTCCTTCTGATAGCCAAAATTGGCTTGTGGAGAGGTGCACTCATCAAAAGCAAAGATTATATCAGCCCCTATATTATGCTGTATTTCGATTGATTTTTCAGGTGTAAAGCGATGTTTAGATCCATCTAAAACAGACCGAAAATCAACCCCATCTTCATCAATTTTTACCAATTTCCCTGACTTAGCTGTTGGAGAGCTAAGAGTTTCGTTTTCTTCAGTTTTTTGAGCTATTTTGGTAACAGAAGTCCCCCAAGCATCCCCTAATGAAAAAACTTGAAAACCTCCCGAATCAGTCATTGTGGGTCCTTTCCAATTCATAAATTTAGCAAAACCACCTGCTTTTTTAATTAATTCATCTCCGGGTTGTAAATATAAGTGATAAGTATTAGCCAAAACAACTTGAGAACCTATCTCTTTTATTTGTTCAGGTGTCAAAGCTTTTACAGTTGCCTTAGTTCCTACATTTACAAAAGCAGGGGTATTAATATTCCCTGAAGGAGTTTTCAAAACACCAACTCTAGCTAATTCATTTTTTAATTTTTTTTCTATTTTAAATTCCATATTCAATTTATTTTTACTTATTGAAACTAATGATATATCATTTAATATTTTTTATAAAGCCAGTTTTATTAAATTACTTTTTTTTAATAAATATCAATAAAAAAGGAGCGCTCATCCAAAAGATGACCGCTCTGTTTATAAAAATTAAATTAAGACAACCCCAATTCTTTTTTAGGAAATATTATACACGAACAACTTTAACCTTTTTCTTTTTCTTACTATTTGAGGTTTCCCTTAGCCCTATCTTTAAAGCCTCTTTCTCGTTATTAAACGAAAAAGCTCGTTCTTGTTTATGCCCCCAAAACCAAAGACCTAATATTTTTACCAACCATTGTGTCCCTTTTTTTAAGGTTCTACAAACAATATATTTTTCCATAATAGCACCTCTTTTTTAGAAAAATTATAAAAAGATAATAATAAACAATCTAATTATTATTTTATATGTATTTTCTAAAATAACAAGCATTTATAAACTGAAATCACTTAAAGAATACAATTCTTCATCATTTTCATCTTCAGATTGTGTAGCTGTAAAAGTATTGTCATTCTCACTTAACATTTCTTCTCTTTCATTTTTAATAAAATCAGGATTGTTTTTTTCAAAATTATTTAAAATTATATTTGCATCATTTTCGACAGCTATTTCATTTTTTAGAATACCAACTATTTTTTTAATATCATCATTAGTAAAGAAATCAATAACTAATTTTCCTCCTGTCTTTTTCTTTTCTATTTGAACCCTAGTTCCTAATGACTCTGCCAAAGTTTCTTCAAACTCCATTAATTCTGGATCAATAGCAAAATCTTTTTTTCTAACTTTATCATAAGCAATTCTTCTCGCTATTTTTTCAGAGTCTCTAACTGACATCTTTTTATAAATGATCTCTTTATATAATGTCATTTGTTCTTGAGGACGATCTTTTAGCATTAAAATTGGTCTTGTATGCCCTTCAAGAATTTGTCCACTAGCAACAGCTTCCATAATTTCCTCAGGTAAAGCTAAAAGTCTCATTGTATTAGTTACATATTCACGACTTTTTCCCACCTTCTTTCCAATATCAATATGTTTTAAACTGAATTCTTCAATCAACCTCTCAAATGCTTTCGCTCTATCAATAGGGTTTAAATCTTCTCTTTGTAAATTTTCAATGATAGCTAACTCTAATCTCAAAGCATCGTCTCCTTCATCATCATGAATAATCACAGGGACCTGTGCTAAACCTGCTAATTTAGAAGCTCTTAATCTTCTTTCTCCAGCAATTAATTCATAAACAGTAGTTAATCCCCCATCCTCCTTTTGTTCTTCTCTACGAGTAACTACTAAAGGTTGCAATACACCGTATTGCCTAATTGATTCTGATAAAGAATTTAATTTTAGATGATCAAATTCTCGTCTTGGTTGAAAAGGGTTAGGGTTTATTTTTTCTACTTCTATCCAGTAAATGGAACTATCTTTTTGGTATGACATGTTTAGTTATTAAATTATATATTATGTCTTTTATTTTAACATAAAAATTAAATTATTGAAAAAAAAGGTTAATTACTCTATAATACTAAAATAGATTTAATTAATTGTGCCTGCCGGAGTGGCGGAATTGGTAGACGCGCACGACTCAAAATCGTGTAGGGCAACCTGTGAGAGTTCGATTCTCTCCTCCGGCACATAAAACAAAGAACCCAAAGCATTTAGCTTTGGGTAATTTTGTTTTAGTGTTGAGGAGTAAATCGAAACGAACGAAGTATATTTTCCGTAATGAAGTGAAGGAAAATACGAGTGAGCGGGGTCGCGAGTTCTTAACGAAGACGAGTCTGCAAGGCGAAGTCTGAGTTTAGAACTGGAGACCGATTCTCTCCTCCGGCACATAAAATAATACTTATCCAAAAAAGCTTGACAAATATTTTAGATATGTTATTTTTATGTACAGTTGTATCTTTTGTGGAAGTAAAGAATTTGTTGGGCTGTCTGACAAATATCTTAATTTCACATCCAAAAAGGAGAAAGGCTATGAAAAAGCTCTGGAAATCAACAGCAAACCCGCCCGGGTCAACAAGCAAATCTTTTAAAATAATTTTTGATTCCGCCGCCCCCGGTCACGGACCCGATACCGCCACCCAAAAACGAGAATGACGGCGATAATCCGGTCCAGCACCGATCCTTCCTCCAACGATGGAGTCGATACGGATCGGTGCTTGCAGTAAAAGGTTTTGGTGGAGTCCTAATATTAAGAGGATGTGGAAGCCAGAGTCTTGGGAGAAACGAGTATTCACCCTCTCCCAAAAATGAATGTATGTCGTAGTAGCCGACCAAAAAAAGTTACTATCCGGTGACATTAATCTGTCACCCAACCCCTCAGGGGCGCCCAATCATAATTGGGGCGCCCCTTTTTTATATTTAAAATGTCGGCTACCATATAGCCAGCATTCAATATTTTGGGGTTTTACTATTCCAGTTAACTGGAATAGTAAAGACCAAAATACTAAACTTCTCACAGAAATAAACAAAATTTAAATTTGTTCATACTAAAAACTAATTACTATAAACTAACTTACTGAAGTGAGCCACCTGTCAGATTCGAACTGACGACCTACGGTTTACAAAACCGTTGCTCTACCAACTGAGCTAAGGTGGCTTGATGTTTAATTATGTTATCATATTTTCAATAAATCTAAAACCGTTGCTCCGCCTATTTCCTATCTCGCTATCGCTCGATAACGGAAATTTTTTCTTTTAGAAAAATCGGATGAAAAACAAGTAGGTTTGTTTTTCCTTCAACTGCCCGTCCAAGACGGGTCAGCCTTGGGCTGAAGCTAAGATGGCTTGGTGTTTAATTATATTATCATATTTTTCTAGAAATTCAATACTAAAATCTTAGTTCATCTCTATCCTCTAAAGCCTTATTTTTATGTTCTTCTATATTTTTTAAATAATCTGAATTAGGTGCCGCAATTTTTTGTTTATATAATTTATCAATCTGATTATTAGTTCTTTTAATTATTTTATTTTTAAGTAAAATAACTTTTCTTTTAATTTTAAATAAAAATTCTGTTCCCTCCAATAGCAATAAAATCAAAAGTTTTTTTAAATATTTTCTCAATAAAAGAAATAATTTTTCAAAAAAATCATCGCTTCTTTGCATAAATCCAGAACTTACAAAATTCATCCAAAATTTTAATCTAGACCCTTTGAAAATAAGCATCAAACAAACAAGAATCCCTGATATTAATATACTTACTATTAAATAAATCATATGATCTTTTTATAGTTTTTGGGCTTAATTAAATTGAAAAACGTACAAAATTTCCAATTTCAATTTTTTCCCCAAATTTTTGAGTTCCTTCTTGGATTAAAGTAGCAATTGTTTTACTAGGATCTTTAATGAACTCTTGTTCTAGTAAAATTTTACTTTTAAAATGAGCGTCTAATTTTCCTTCTAAAATCTTTGCTTGCATTTCTTCTGGCTTATCAGCAACTTCTGTTTGAAAAACTTCAATAGCTTTTGCTCTAGCTTCTTCTGAAATCTCTTCTTTTTTCAAGAATAAAGGAGCTGTAGCCGTAATTTGCATAGCAATATCATAAGCTAAAGCTTGAAAATCTTCATTTTTAGCTACAAAATCTGTCTCACATAATAATTCTATCATTGAACCAGCAGAACCGCCAGTATGAATATAAGATTTCACAATTCCTGAACCAAGATTTCTACCTGATTTCTTTTCTGCTATTTGTTTAGATTGTTTACTAAGTAAAATAACTGCTTTTTCCATATCACCACCTGCTTCTTCCAAAGCTTTCTTACACTGCATAACAGAAATACCTGTTTTATCTCTTAATTCCTTTACTTGTTCTGTTGTTATTTGCATATTAATTTATAGTTAATAAAAGAAAAATCGCTCTACGATTTTTCTTTATTTTAATGTTTTAATTTTCTAGTGTTTTAATGTCTTTAGCTTTACATACAGAAGCTATTTCTCCTGCGAAAAATTCAATACTTTCCTTGGATGAATCATTAGCTAAAATAGGATAATCTATATCTCTAATATTGCAATCTGAATTAGCCAAAGCAATAACAGGAATATTTTTCAGAATAGCTTCTTTAACAGCGATTGCTTCATGTTTTGGATCTATAACAAACAAAGCTGCGGGTAATGTTTTCATATTAGAAATTCCTAAGAACTTTCTTTCTAATTTTGCAATCTGTTTATCAATTTGCAATCTTTCTTTTTTAGTATATTTTACTAATTCTCCCTTCTCTCTTTCATCAGTTAATTTTAAAAGTAATTCAACTCTTTTCTTAGTCATATCAAAATTAGTCAAAGCTCCTCCTACCCAACGATTATAAACAACTGGCATTCCTACTCCTTCAGCAATTGTTTGTAATATATTTTTTGACTCACTTTTAGAACCAACAAAAAGAATTTGAGCTCCTGCTTTTTCAAATAAAGATTTAACAAATTCTTTTGTCTCTTCTAAAGAAGAATATGTTTTTTCTAAATCAAAAATTTCAACACCGTTTTTAGCACCAAAAATAAAAGGCTTCACAGAAGGATGTCTTTTTGTCCGAGTATATGCATAATGAGCCCCTACTTCAAACATTTTTTCTATTTGAGCTATATCTTTTATTTCATTAGTTTTTTCAGTTTTCATACCCAAGAGTTTAGCAAATTACAGTTATTTTGTAAACCTAAATATAATAAATTAAGCTTTATTTATTAAATCACCCAACTCCCCATCTTCAATGACCTTATTTATATCCCTAATTTCAACCCCAGAACGATGATCCTTAATCATTTGGTAGGGATGAAATACATAGGAACGTATTTGATTTCCCCATTCTATACTTGTAATTTTGCTTATTTTTGAGATATCTTCTTTTTCTAATTGTTCTTCTTTTAATTTTTTATAAAGCTTAGCTTCTAAAATACTCATAGCTTTTTCTTTATTGGCATTCTGAGTTCTTTCTGAATCTATACGCACAGAAATATCTGATGAAATATGTACCAATCTAACAGCAGTGTCTCTTTTATTTACATTTTGTCCTCCTGGACCACTAGATCTTGAAAATTCTACCTTCAAGTCATCATCCTCTATTTTTACTTCTCCAATTTTCTTAAATTTAGGAATTACTTCCACCATTGAAAAAGAAGTATGTCTTTTTTGGTTAGCATTAAAGGGAGATAACCTGACTAAACGATGCACACCCGATTCGTTTTTTAGTTCTCCATAAGCCCCATTCCCTTTCACTTCAAAAGTAATATTTCTAAAACCACCATGTTCATTTTCATTCTTGTGTAATAAAAAAATTTTCCAACCTTGGTTTTCAGCAAATTTATAATACATTTTATATAGAATCTTAGAAAAATCTTCTGCATCTAAACCACCAGCACCAGAAAAAATAGTTATGATAGCATTTCCTATATCATATTTATCTTTTCCTTCAATTTCAGCTTTTTTCTCTTGAATCTGTTGAAGGACTGACTGAGCCCGTTCTTTATCTTGCCAAAAATCCCCCTTCAACATTTCTTTTTCTAGAATTTCTAATTCTTTTTTTAGATCTTTCTCTTTTTCCATAAACCTTATTATAGCAAAAACCAAAGCAATTGGCTTTGGTTTTTTAAAATATTTGTGTGCGAATGGTAGGACTCGAACCTACGACCTCGTCATTATCAGTGACGCGCTCTAACCACCTGAGCTACACTCGCATTAAAACCTGCTTGTATATCCCACCGATTATATACTATTTTTTAAAAAAATTCTAGACACTTTCTATCCTATAAACTCAAATCTTTCTATCTCTTTCCCTTCAATATTTTTAGTTCCGATAAAATCTTCAAACGGTCTAGCCCAAATAGCATCAGAGCCAAATTCTTCTGAATCATAGAGAGCTTTGTAAATAACTAACTTCTCTAAAGATTCACTATGATTAGCAACCCCAATTACTTCATATTCTCCTCCCTTAAAATGTCTATATTTTCCTAATTTTAAATCTTCCATTATTTTTTATTTTCTTTATTAAATTTATCAAATAATTCTTCTAGAGAAATTTGAACTGAGTCTTCCCCATCCCTAGATTCTAAGGTCATTTTATTATTTTTAATATCATCATCTCCAACAATTACAAAGTAGGGAACTCTCTCGTTTTTTGCTTCCCTAACTTTTTTACCAAAATTATTATCTGATCTATCTATCTCAACTCTAAAATCTTCTTTCCTCAATTCTTCAAAAATATTCTGAGCATATTCATTATGTTCATCAGCTACTGGAATAATTTTCACCTGAGTAGGCGCAAGCCAAAATGGAAAATTTCCTCCGTAATGTTCAATAAGGATTGCGACAAATCTTTCCAGTGAACCTAATAAAGCTCTATGAATCATAATCGGCCGTTCCTTCCCCTCTTTACCTTGATAAGTCATATCAAATTTTTCAGGCAAATTAAAATCAAGTTGAATTGTAGTTAATTGCCATTCTCTTCCAATTGAATCCTTAACTTTCAAATCAATAGCTGGTCCATAGAATTTAGCTCCTCCTTCTTCCACTTCATTAGGAATATTAAATTCTTTAATTATTTCTGTAATTACTTTTTCAGATGAACTCCAAATTTCATCAGTTCCTAAATATTTATCTAATTTTGGATCTCTGGTAGCAATATATGCTTTTATAGATTCTTTTTTAAATCCAAAAATTTCTAGAATATCTATTGTAAATTGTAATACTTCTCTATATTCATCAACAAATTGATCTTGCCTACAAATAATATGAGCATCGTCTTGAGTAAAACCTCTTACTCTAAGCATTCCTGCTAATTCTCCAGATTTTTCATATCTATAAACAGCACCTAGTTCGTTCCAACGAAATGGGAAATCTCGCCAAGACCTTGGTCTAAATTTATATATTTCAACATGAAAAGGGCAATTCATTGGTTTAATATAATATTGTTCACCATCAACATCCATAGGTGAATACATCATTTCTTTAAAATTCTTTAAATGACCTGATGTTTCCCATAATTCAGATCTTCCAATATGAGGTGTATAAACTGCGTCATAACCTCGTTGTCTATGAAATTTCCGCCAAAAAGACTCTATTACTTCTCTTGTTTTAGATAATTTAGGATGCCATAAAATTAAACCTGCTCCAACTTTTTGACTAATACTAAAATAATCTAATTCTTTTCCTAATTTTCTATGATCTCGTTTCTTAGCTTCTTCCATCATTTTTTCATATTCCTTTAATTCTTCAGGGTTTTCAAAAGCTACCCCATAAATTCTTTGAAGCATTTTATTTTTTTCATCACCCTTCCAGTAAGCTCCAGCAATTGTAGTTAATTTAAATGCTTTAGGATTAATTTTTCCAGTAGATTCCAAATGAAAACCACTGCACATATTAATAAAATCTCCTTGTTGATAAAAAGAAATTTCTGTTTCTCCTTTTTCCTTTAATTCTTTAGCTAACTCAAGAGTATAAGTATATTTTTTATCTTTTAAAAGATTAATCCCTTCTTCAATAGGTAAAACTTTTTTCTCAATAGGTAAATCTTTATTGATAATTTTTATCATTTCCCTATTAATTGTTTTTAAATCTTTATCTGTAATTTGTGATTCTGCATCAAAATCATGATAAAAACCATTTTCAATAACTGGTCCAACTGCAGGGATAGCACCATGCAGTTGTTCTAAAGCTTGCATTAAAATATGCGCTAAAGTATGGCGCATTTGCTCTAAATTTTCATTTTGTTTTTCTTCCATCAATTTATTATATAACACAAAACAAAAAAAACAACTAACTCTGTTACTCTCAAAAAGGGCGAGGCTACAGCCTCGCTCTCTTAAATCATAAACCTTATCTCTTAAATCTTTTTCTAAATTTCACAAAGACCGGCTACACAAGCCAACTCTTTTGAACCTTCTGTTTCATCTTCTTGCTCATAAGTAACGATCTTTGAAAAATCTACTCCTTTAAATCTCTTTAACATTTCTTCATAAGTTTTTAAATCTGTTTCTTTGAAAGGAGCTAATTGATAAACAAAATCATTTCTTGGCAAGAAAGATAAACCTCCAACAATATCCCAATTACGGTAAACCCATTCAGCGACTTCTATCCACTCACTATCACTAACAGAAACGGTTACTGAAGGGTTGTGTTCTGTGTAGTAGACTTTAACCATTTCCCAATGTTTTAATTGGTCCATAGCAGTCAAATCATTCTTAAATACTTTTACGTCTGAAGGAGCCTTAACTGGAAATTCAAATACATAAGTAGTAGCATTTTCCTTTGATTGACCATTTTCAGGCTGATAAGGAACCCCTTGATCTTTCAACATTTTAAATAATGAATCTGTAGATGAAATTCTAACTCTCCTAATATAATATTTTGAATGTCTTGGGTGCATTCCTGAAGCACAATCCACTAATTGTGACACTGTTCCTGAAGGTTTAACACAAGTAGTACTGGTAGCAGGATTAATTCCGAATCTCTTTGAGTATTTTTGATTTGCACTAATTACTCTATTTTTTATTTTGTCTAAAACTTTTGGATCTTGTACTGTTTGGCAATCCCAATGTCCTGTTATAGAAACACCTAAGAGTCTTTCATCTTCACAATTCTTTTGCCAATCTTTAGATAAATAACCAAAATGAGTTAAAGTTGCTTGATAAGTTCCTAATAATGTTGCTATTTCTGCCTTTTCTAACAATGTTTTTTCAGTATCTTCAGAACGAGCTACTAACTCACTTAAATTACAAAATTGTTTTGATCTAAGATTAATTTCCCCACAAGGATTCACTCCAAAATCTTCCATATGATCTTTAAAAATTTCTCTTCTTCTTTCTGGTAATTGTTGCTCTAGAGAACTTCTATTAAAAATACCTCTTTCTCCAGCTCCACTTTTCATTAAAGCTACCCACTCATCCATGAACTCAGCTGCGCTTGGTTTTTCATTATAAGCAGTAGAGTTATTAGCCATTGTTCGTTGATTATTGTTTAAATAAAATTGTCCACTTTTAGCAAACCTCATTTCATTATCATCTAAATCAGAAAGAGAAATTAAAGCAGTTCTTCTTACTCCCCCAGCAACAACTACTTCTCCAATTTTACAAACAATATCGTGTACGTCTAAATTACTTAATCTCTTACCATGCATTTTTAGAACTCTTTCTCTAGTAAAATCAATTAAGTTTTTCAAAGGATCTGGTCCTGAACTTTTTCCTCCCATTGTTACTAATTTTGAGCCTTCTGGTCTTAACTGAGAAAAATCAAATCGTACATCTTCACCATCAAACCAAGCCTTTAAACCATGTACAAAAGCATCTGCCCATCCTTCTTTAGAATCAGCAATTACATAAGTCTTTCTCATTTTTAATTTACCGTTATGAATCTTAATTTGTGGAAGTTTTTGTACGTTATAACTTTCAGCACTAAAACCTACTCCACAACCACACATTGATAAATACATAATTTCTCCAAAGTCTTGTAATTTTGACGGAGCAATATAAGAGCAATTATAAGCTGTTGCATTACATCTACGAGCAGCTTTTCCAGCACTCCAAAATAACCTCATGGAAGGCATTGATTTTTGATTTAAAATAAATTCTCTTACTTTTTTATATTCAGCTGGTTTTAATTTATTTCCTAAGTTCTCTTTCATAAAGTCCATATATCTATCAACAGTTTCTATCCAAGTTTCTCTTCTTCCTTCTCCTTCTATCCACTTTGAATAAGAACGATAATAAATAAATTCAGCTAAAGGATTCTTAAAATATTTTTTACCTTCTTCAACTAAATTTTTTACTTTTTCTGGAACCTTTACTCCTAAATCTCTTAACTTAGCCCTTTCTTGCCTGTATAGAATATATCCTTTTGATGTCTTAACATAATCATTTTGAATTAATTCAGATTCAACTGAGTCTTGAACACCCTCTACATTAGGAATAAAATTTTTATATCTTTTAGAAATTTTTACCAAATCTAAATAAACTTTGTTTGCAAGTAATTCAGCTTCTCTTTCTGAACCTTCGTCTGAAGCTAACATTGCTTTGTAAACAGCGTTTACAATCTTATCTAAATTAAAATCTATTACTGAACCATCTCTTTTTTGAATTTTTTTCACCAAATTAAGTTTTTTTGCTCCCTTTTTTATTGTTTTTGACATATTCTTTACAGTTTTTACTAAAATTTAATAATTTTTAATTTCTTTCCCTATTTTACATTAAGATAACCAAAAATAGCTGTGGATAAACCAAGACGATACATCTAACTAAAAAAGTAAAGTTTTATACCAAAAAACACCTTATTCTTGCCACTTTTTAGTATTTTTTATATAAAAACAAGCTTTTATTAATAAATAAAAGCTTGTTTTTAAATCTTATCTTGAATTTTTAGAAATCAGAAACCATCTTCCAATATTTATAAAATACCTTATTTATTTTCTTTATTTTTACTGAAATATTAGGTTTACTTATTTCTGAATATTTATTAAAATAATAATTCCAAATTTCTTCTTTACCAGGATTTTTAAGTAAGAATTTTACATGTTTCCAATGAAAATCTTGTAAAAAAATTAATATTGTTGGATTTTCTTTTTCTTTATAATTATCCAAAACCCATTGTAAATTATTTGCCATAATTCTTTCGCGTAAATATATCTGTACCCACCAAACCCAATTTTTCTTTACACAAGGATAAGTGTATCTCCATACGTCTAACAACTCTCCAGTAAGTTCATTGGGAGCATCCACTGAATACACTAAAATCTGATGATTTTTTTTCCATAAACTTGCTATATTCTTCCACATTATAGTATCTGATTTAACCCAAGGAGAAATCTTTAAGATATGCTTTGGAAATTCCTTAATTCTGTCATTTACCATTTTTTGAGGCTTTTTTAAAGCATCGTAATTATTAAAAGATAAATTAGGTGTTTTGTTATTATTTGGATATTCCAAAATTATGATATCTGGTTTATGTTTTAAAACAGCATTAGCTTGACGCAAATCAAGAGCATCTATTTCTTTACAATTAAATTGAATATATCTTGGTTTCATAAAAATTTATATTAATGCGGAAGAGACAGGATTCGAACCTGCGGTGCCGTAAGGCACACACGCTTTCCAAGCGAGCACTTTAAACCACTCAGTCACTCTTCCAATTTTAACGGCTATAATATCATAGCCGTTAAATTTTAACCCTTTTTATCGCCTCCCTGCTTCTAGAATAGGAAGTCCTGCTTCTGTTGGAACATAAATTACTTGCATCTCATTTGTTTGCAAACCATTTATCCAAAGATATCTCAAATATTCTTCGTTCCCTTCTAAAGAACCAGCTACAATATCATTAGCTTCAGCTACACCCTTAGCTCTTTCAACTTCTGCTTCTGCTTCTAAAATTGCAGATTCTTTTTTAGCTCTTGCTTCTTCCACGGCAATTTGACGAGACCACTCAGCCTCTTTAAATAAAGCCTTTCCGTTTAATTCTTTTGTCCATACCTTATATTGGGGAACTGCCCAAAGCAAAAGTAAAACAAAGACAACAATAGCCCCAATCCCAAATATAGATAAATTTTTTGTATTATGCATAATATTTTTTATTAATTAATAAATAAATTCAACTTAAAGTATTCTTTGTTCATAAATATCTTTTTCATTATCATAAACAACTATTGTGTTTTTTCCAAATTCATTCTTAGCTTTATACATTGCTCTGTCCGCTCTTTCAACTAAATTAATAATATCCTTTTCATTTTCTATACAAGTATCTATAATATTTGTAACACCAAAACTTGCACTTAATTTTTGGCTTTTTATATTTAATAAATTAATTTTTTTCCTTATTTTTTCAGCAATTTTAACAGCTTTCTCTGAATCAACTCCTACTAATCCAATTATAAACTCATCTCCTCCCCATCTAGAGATAACATCAAACTTTCTTACGGAAGATTTGAATACTTCTGCCATCATTATCAGAGCTTTATCTCCATAGCTATGACCATAATTATCATTAATAACCTTTAAGTCATCAACATCAATAAAAATTAATGAAAAAGCTTCTATAGTAATTTTCCTTTTATCTATTTTGTTTCTTCTTTTACAACCTTCATCAATAATCTTACTTATTTCTAACATAAAACCATGCCTATTATAAAGCAAAGTCAAATAATCTCTTTGATATAAAGAGGAAATTTCTTTTATTGTTTGATCCTTTTTTAAAATTATTTTTTTAAGATCTTTAATTTTTTCTTCTAATTTTTTTGATGTATTATTTTCCATTTTAAATTTATCTATCTTCTCCCTAATAAAGCGTCTATTCTTTCTTCTGTAGGAGGATGGGTCATAAACATTTTAGATAATAATCCTGTCTTTCTTCTTTTTTTATATGGATTAGAAATAAACATATGAGCAGTAGCTCGAGAAGCTTTTTTCATAGAAATTCCACTAGAAGAAATCTTTTCTAAAGCACTCGCTAATCCAGAAGGATTATGAGTTAAAGCCGCTCCCGAAGCATCAGCCAAAAATTCTCTTTTTCTTGAAATAGCTAATTGAATAATCATTGCTATAAATGGAGAAAAAATTGCTAAAATTACCCCAATAAGCATCATCACACCTCCTGCCTGATTATCATTATCTCTACCTCCTAAACTTCTAAAAAATAAAGACCTCAAAAAGAAATCTGATAATAAAGACACAAAACCAACCAAAACTACAACAATTGTTGCAATCAAAATATCATTATTCTGAATATGAGAAAGTTCATGAGCAAGCACTCCTTCTAGTTCTCTTTGGTCTAAGACATTTAATAACCCTTGCGTTACTGCTACAGCTGAATTTTTAGCATTTCTACCTGTCGCAAAAGCATTAAGAGAAGCATCATTCATTATATAAATTTTAGGAATTGGTAAATAAGCTTGCCGAGACAATCTTTCAACAGTATCAAAAAGATTTCTGTTCTCTTCTCTTTTTATTTGCTTAGCTCCAGACATTTTTAAAACAATTTTATCTGAAAACCAATATGAAAAAATGTTCATTAAAAGAGAAAAACCAACTGCAAAATATAAAATATTTCGGCTATCCATTAATTCAGAAAAAAACCATCCAACACCAATTACAACGACTAAAAATAGTGACATCAGCAGATATGTTTTTCTAATATTTTTTGATTTTTGAGCTTGGATATTCATTGTGCCGAGGGGGAGACTTGAACTCCCACGGATTGCTCCACTAGTTCCTAAGACTAGCGCGTCTACCAATTTCGCCACCTCGGCATGCACAATATGTATGTATTATCTATTATGGAATTCTACCAAAAAACTTGTTAAAATACTACTTTCTAATAAAAACTTGCTTTTTAAAGGGTTTTTTTGTATTCTAAATTTAGATATCTTTTAATTTTAATATAATGTAGAGAAAAGGAGTTAAAAATGGAAACCACAAAAGTTAGATTCGTAGGTGGAGCACTGATTATAAACTCAAACGAAGGAGAAGCAGACCTTGCTTATGTGCGAGAAAAAGCAAGAATCAAAATTGCAGCAAGAGAAATTCCCAAATTCAATGCCAGTCCTCCAGTCCCAGAAACTGACGCAGCTTATATTAAACCTGCTGAAGTTCAAGGTCCACCCAGTGGAATTTAATTAATTTTTTTCGCTCTTCATCCCCCTCCCGACATTTTTGTCGGGAGATTTTTTATAAAAAATTTGATTTTGATAAAAATGAAATACAATTTATTTATTATGATATTATTGATAATATCATAATAAGAAATAACAGCTTAAAATAAAATTAAATATCAAATCTAGTTACTATTCCAATTAACCTGCCTTTGCCGGCAGGCAGGCTGGAATAATAACTCTAAAATTTTTAATTCCAAAAAATCTTACGAAACTTTTTTTGTTTAAACTCCCTCTCCTTTTAATTCTTCAATTAGTTTTTTAGCTTTACTAGATAATTTATTAGGTAATTTTATATTTATGGTTATAAGTAAATTTCCTCTTCTTCTTTCAGAAATAGGAACACCTTTATCTTTTACTCTTAAAATTTCTCCATGGCTCACTCCTTTTGGTATCTTAACCTTTATTTTTCCATCTAATGTTTCTACACTGTATTCAGACCCTAACAAAGCATCTGTTAATTTAACTCCTAAATCCATAATTAAATCACTCCCTTGTTTTTTAAAAACAGAATGAGCTTTAACATAAACCTTAATATATAAATCTCCAGGATTTCCGTCTACAATGGCTTCACCAGCTCCCGTTAAACGAATCATTTCTCCATTATTTATTCCAGCTGGAATTTTTATTTCAAATTCTTCTCGTTTCTTTAAAATACCTACCCCTCGACATTCTTTACATTTTTCTTTAGGAATTTTACCCTTACCATTACATTTTTCACAAGCTCTTACTGTTGAAAAGGATCCTAGAAAAGATTGTTTTGTCTCGTGTATTTTCCCATTTCCTGCACAAGCTGAGCAAGTTTCCATAGCAGAACTTTTTTTTGCTCCTGTTCCAGAACAAAAAGAACAAGTAGAATTTTTAGTCAAAACTATTTTTCTTTCAACTCCAAAAATTGCTTCAGCAAATGAAATTTCAATATCAACAGAAATGTCAGAACCCCTTTTTACTCTATTTCTAGCTCCTCCAAAAATATCTCCAAATATATCCCCTAAATCAAATTCAAAGCCTTGTCCTCCTTGCCCCTGACCAAAGCCACCAAAACCGCCAAAACCTCCTTGAGAACCCCCGTTCCCTCCAAATGCTTGTCCATAGGTGTCATATTCTGCTCTTTTTTTGTCATCAGACAAAACAGCATAGGCTTCACTAGCTTCTTTAAATTTAGCCTCGTCACCATTAGCCTTATCAGGATGATATTTATGAGCCAATTTATGAAAAGCTTTTTTTACTTCAGTTTTAGAAGCCTTTTTTTCTATCCCTAAAATTTTATAATAATCTTTTGACATTATTTTAATTAATTTTACTCAGTTTTTGGAGCATCTCCATTTTCCTTATCTCCTTCAGAATTTTCATCTGTAGATTCATATTCAGCATCACGAACATTTCCCTCTTTATTATCTTCGGAGGTGCTTTCTCCTTCAGCAGGAGCTTGTTTCGCTTGTTCTTCTTGCATTTTTTTCATCACCTCTTCTCCAATTTTTTGCATTGAAGTTGAAAGTTCATCTGTTGCTTTTTTAATTGCATCAATATCAGAACCATCTTTTACTTTCTTTAATTCTTCCACCTTAACATTTACATCATTTTTAATCTCTTCTGAAACTTTCTCTTCATTTTCTTTTATTGATTTTTCTGCTGTATGAATAAATTGTTCTGCTGTATTTTTTATTTCTATTTCTTCTTTTTTCTTTTTATCTTCATCAGCATGTAATTCAGCATCTTTTTTCATTTTTTCAACATCTTCATCTGTTAAACCAGAAGAAGCTTCAATTTTAACTGACTGTTCCTTTCCGCTAGCTTTATCAATAGCTTTTACATTTAAAATTCCATTAGCATCAATATCAAAAGAAACTTCTACTTGTGGGATACCTCTAGGAGCAGGAGTAATTCCTTCTAAAATAAATCTCCCCAAGCTTTTATTATCAATTGCTAAAGATCTTTCTCCTTGAGTAATATGAATTTCTACAGACGGTTGATTATCTACTGCTGTAGAAAAAATTTGAGATTTTGAAGTTGGAATAGTTGTATTCTTTTCAATTAATTTTGTAGCCACTCCTCCCATTGTTTCTATTCCTAAAGACAAAGGAATAACATCTAACAAAAGAACATCCTTAACATCTCCTTGTAAAATACCTGCTTGGATAGCGGCTCCATCAGCTACAACCTCATCAGGGTTAATAGACTGATTTGGTTCTTTATTAAATAATTTTTTTACAGCATCTTTAATTGCTGGCATTCTAGTTTGCCCTCCTACTAAGATAACTTCGTCTATATCAGAAATTTCAAAAGGTGAAGCTTCAACAGCTCGCTTTGTAATTTCAATTGATTTTTGAATATATTCATCGGCTAATTCCTCTAACTTAGCTCTAGTCATTTTTAAAAGAAGATGTTTCGGTCCGTCTTCTCCAGAAGTAATAAACGGAATATTGATTTCTGTATCTTGAGCAGTAGAAAGTTCTAATTTAGCTTTTTCAGCTGATTCATCTAATCTTTGTAATGCTAAAGTATCTCCACTAATATCAATACCTGAGTCTTTCTTAAATTCAGCAATAATCCATTGAATAACTTTTTGATCAATATCCCTTCCTCCCATATGAGAATCTCCATCAGTTGATTTAACTTCAACAGTATCGTTAGATACCTCTAAAACAGAAACATCAAATGTTCCTCCGCCAAAATCAAAAACTACAATTTGTTGATCATTATTTTTATTAAAACCATAAGATAAAGCTGCTGCTGTTGGTTCGTTTATAATTCTTTTTACCTCTAATCCAGCAATTTTACCTGCATCTTTAGTAGCTTGCCTTTGTGAATCATTAAAATATGCAGGAACAGTAATAACTGCTTCTGTAATAGATTCCCCTATTTTAGCTTCTGCGTCAGCTTTTAATTTTGAGATAATCATAGCTGAAATTTCTTCAGGTCTATAATTTTTATCGCCCATTTTTATTTCAACCCCTCCTGTAGCAGATTTTGAAATTTCAAAAGGAGCAGTCTCTTTATCTTTATCTAATTCTTTATCTTCAAATTTATGACCAACAAACCTTTTAATTCCAGAAACTGTATTTTGAGGATTTGTTACTGCTTGTCTTCTAGCTAATTGCCCTACCAACCTTTCTCCTGTTTTAGAGATAGCCACTACAGAAGGAGTCGTTCTTGACCCTTCAGCATTTTCTAAAATTTTTGCTTCTCCTCCTTCAATTATTGCCATTGCGGAGTTAGTTGTTCCTAAATCAATTCCTAAAATTTTTGACATAATATTTATTTAATTAATTTCTAATTTTATTGACCTACTTTAACCCTAGCTTCTCTTATTACTTTGTTATTAAGGATATACCCTTTCTGAACTACTTCTACTATTATATTCTCAGATTTTTTTTCGTCAACTTTTACTTCCTCAACCGCTATATGAAATTCTGGATTAAACTCTTCTTTCAATGGATCTATCTGTTTTACTCCATTTGCTTCTAATACTGAAAATAACTGCGAATAAATGTGCTTAACTCCCTGAGACCATTCTTTTAGATTTTTATCTAATTCATCTATATTTTTTAAAGCCATCTCAAAAGAATCTAGAACAGGAATTATCTGTAAAATTAAATCAGTATTGGAATATTTTAATAATTCAACTCTTTGTTCCTCAAATTCTTTCCTAGCATTTACTAAATCAGCTTTAGCTCTTTGCCAACCATCTAAATATTCTTGTTTTTCTGCTATCGCTAATTTTAGTTTTTCTCTTAATTTATTAGTATCTTTATCTCCAAAAGAACTATTTATTTCTTCTTCACTATCAATAATAAAATCTTCACCATCTTCATTTGTAAATAGTTCTTTCTTCCCGTCTCCTCGACGGGTCACCGATGAGGCGACTTCTTCTGTTTCTATAACAAAATCATCTTCTATATTATTTATATCTTTTTTTTCTTCGTTATTTTTTGACATAATATCTAAAGGGCAGGGCGAAGCCCCGCCCTTTATAATTAATTAAGAAAAAATTAAATTAATTATCGTTTATTCCATTGTGGAGCTCTTCTCGCTTTCTTCAAACCAAATTTCTTTCTCTCTTTCATTCTAGGATCTCTTCTCAAAAATCCTTCTTTTTTAAGATCTTTTTTAAATTCTTCGTCTATCTTTAATAAAATTCTAGCAATTCCATGTCTTACAGCCTCAGCTTGTGCATGAATTCCTCCCCCTTTAACCAATATAGAAACAGAAAACTTAGCATCTAATTTAACAGTATTAAAAGCATCTTTTACGATAGCCTGCAATTCTTCTGTAGGAAAATAATCAGATAACTTAGCATCGTTAACAATATAAGAACTTTTCCCAGCCTCAGTTAATCTTACTCGAGCAGTAGCTGTTTTTCTTCTTCCTATCGCTTCAATATATTTTTTTGATTTTGTTTTTGTAGCCATTTATCTAATCTCTATTCATTAATTATTAAATTTTTCATTATTAACGGACGAAGTTTATTTCCTGGAAGCATTCCGTAAACGGCTTTTCTTAAAACTTCAGTATAACCTTTGTCAGCAATAACTTTTTCCATATTTTCAACCTTTCTTCCTCCTGGAAAACCTGAATATCTTTGATATTCTTTTTGCTTCATTTTCTTTTTAGCAATATCTAATTTTGAAGCGTTGCTTACATTTACTTTTACGTCAACTACTTGATTTTTAGTAAAATCAGGTTTATTTTTCCCCATTAACAAAATTGCTATTTTAGTAGCTAATCTTCCTAACTTTTCTCCTGTTGCATCTAAATTATATTCCATAATAATATTATTAAACTAATTCTATCTGAGCCATAGAGCTTCCATCTCCCTGTCTAGGAGTTAATTTTGTAATACGAGTATAACCTCCACTTCTTTCTTTATATTTTGTTGCTAACTCTGTAGTTAATTTTTTAACTATATCTAAATTTTCACTTCCTAATCTAGCTCTCAATAATCTTTTTGTAAAAATAGAATCTTTTTTCCCTCTTGTAATTAATTTTTCTACATAGGGTCTTAATTCTTTAGCTTTAGCTTCTGTTGTTTTTATACTTTTCTTATCTAAAAGAGACACAGCTAAAGACGCTAACAAAGCTTTTCTTTGTTTCCTTACTCTCCCAAATTTTCTATTAGTATTATGATGTCTCATGATAATTAAATTTTATTTTTGTTTTAACATAATTCCGAAATTACTCAAAGCTCTCTTCACTTCTTGAATTCCTTTTGCTCCTAACCCCTCTAAAGCTAACAAGTCATCTTCTGTTTTCTTAATTAACCCACCAACTGTTCTAATACTTGCTTCTGACAAAGCATTAGATGTTCTTAGTGATAGATTTAAAGAATCAACTCTTGTCTTTAAGAAATCAGTATCCATTTCTTCTTTAGTTTCCTTATCGTCTTTAGTAACTTGCTGTTTTTCTTCTTCTGAAATTTCAATATTTTCTTCTTCAAAGCCAACAATAGCAGATAATTGTTTAATCATTATTTCAATAGATTTTTCTAAAGCTTCCTGAGGTAGAATTGTTCCATCTGTTTCTATAAAAATAGATAGTCGGTTAAAGTCTGTTTTATCTCCTACTCTCATATTTTCAACTTCATAACTTACTCGTCTAATAGGAGTAAAAGAAGCATCTAAAATAATCATTCCTATATTTGTTCTTTCTTCGGCCTGATCTTCCTTACTAATATATCCCAAACCTTTCTTCACTGTGATCTTCATATCCAAAGAACTTTTAGCACTAGTTAAAGTAGCTATTTCTAATTCAGGATTCATTATTTCTACCTGTCCGTTTTTATCAATATCCTTAGCAATAACTGTTTTTACTCCACCAACTTTTAAAGTTAAAATTTGCGGTTCATCTGTTAATAACTTAATTCTTAATTTTTTAATATTCAATAAAATTCTAATTACATCCTCTTTAATTCCATCAATTGTAGAAAATTCATGTTCTACACCTTCTATTTCAACAGAAGTAACAGATGTTCCAGGCAAAGAAGATAAAATTATTCTTCTTAAAGAATTTCCTAAAGTATGCCCATACCCAGGATATAAGCCATCAATTTGATAAAAACCTTTAAAACCCTCATCTTTGATGATTTTAGGCTTTGATGGTAATAAGATATTGTATTCAGACATAATAATTTAGCTTTTAATTATTAATTATTAAAAAATTATAATAATAGTTCATTATAATACATCATTTTAGGCATTTTTACAAATTAACGCCCATAAAATTCTAAAATAATTTTAAAATCAAATATTTCTTGACTTTCTAATTTAGGTTCACCGATAACTTTCCCTTCTTTTTTCTTAATGTCAAAACTTAACCAATTAACTGAAGTTGTATTTTTTATTTTATCCTGCAAATCAGTAAAAACAGCTTTTTCTTGACTTCCTTTTCTAATCTCTATTTTATCACCTACTTTAGTTTTATATGAAGCAACAGATAACTTTTTTCCATTTACAACAATATGCCCATGAGAAACTAATTGTCTCGCCATAGCTCTAGTAGGAGCTAATCCTAATCGATATATAACATTATCTAATCTTGATTCTAGTCTATTATATAAAAAATCAGCAGGACTTTTAGCTTTTTGAGCCATAGCTTCTTTAACATATCTAGATAATTGTTTTTCTCTAATACCATAAGAAAAACGTAATTTTTGTTTTTCAATCAACTGTAAACCATACTGAGAAGGCATCTTCTTTCTTTTTTGTGTTCTATTTCCACTTTTTCTTGCTTCAGATAAAGCGTATTTTTGAGTTTGTGTCTTTTCAAAAAGACTCGCCCCCAACCTTCTACATAATTTATATTTTGTTTTTATAATCATAAAATTAGTTTTTCTTTTTTAACTTTTATACTCTTCTTGGTTTTTTTGGTCTTGGCCCATTATGTGGAATGGGAGTCTTATCTTTAATTGAATCAATATGGATTCCTTTTGAAATAAAACCTCTAATAGAAGATTCTCGTCCTGCGCCAACTCCTTTAACAATAATATCAACTGTCTTCACTCCCATAGATTTAGCCATTTCTCCAATTAATTCTCCAATTTTAGCAGCTGCAAAAGGAGTTCCTTTTTTAGCACCTTTAAAACCTAAAGCTCCACTTGAAGAAGTGCAAATTAAATTACCAGTTAAATCTGTCAAAGAAACAATCGTATTATTATAAGTAGATCTAATATGTAAAATCCCTGAGTCTAATTTTCTTTTAGCTCCTTTATTTAAAAAACGTGATTTTAAAGCATTCTTTTTTGAATCACCTATTTTCCCTGTCTTTTTTATAATTCTTTTTTTTCCCATAAAAATTTTATTTATTATTTCTTTTCTTTATTTCTACCAGAACCCATTGTTTTCTTTTTCCCTCTTAATGTTCTAGCATTAGTTCTAGTTCTTTGACCTCGACAAGGTAAATTTTTAGTATGTCTAGAACCTCTGTATGACTTAATATCAATTAATCTTTTGATATTTCCACTTATCTCTCTTTTTAAATTTCCTTCTAATTTATGTCCTTCTACAATATCTCTAATCTTTTTTTCTTCATCAGTACTTAAATCTTTTGATTTTTTTCCATAATCAACTTTAGCATCATCTAAAATTTTATGAGCAAGGGATCTACCCACACCGTATAAAACAGTTAGTCCTATTTCTAATCTTTTTTCATCGGGGATTGTAATTCCTGAAATTCTCATATAATTTATATACTATATTATGTTTTTTAATTAATTTATCTTTGTCGTTGTTTATGTCTTGGGTTTTCACAAATAACACAAACCCGCCCTTTTCTTCGAACGACCTTACATTTCACACATTGTTTTTTAACTGATGATTTTATTTTCATACTTTTAATATTCTAAACAAGTTAAACTTATTTATATCTAAGATTATTTTAATCTTTGGACGATTCTTCCTCTACCTCCATAAGAATCCACCTTGATTTTTACTTTATCTCCTACTAACACTTTAATTCTGTGAATTCTCATTTTACCAGACAAATAAACTAATTGAACTTCTATTTCTCCAGTATCTTTATTCTCAACTTCCGCATTAAAAAGAGTGTTGGGCAGAGCCTCAATAATAATCCCTTCTACAAATTGTTCTTCTTTATTTTCCATTATTTAAACAACGAAGGTTATTCTAACAAAAACCTTCTTTTTTTTCAAGTATTTTTATACAAAAATCTTTTTAATAAAAATTAAGCTAATCTGAGACGATTTCTATCTTCCCTGTACTTCTAGGAAAAGAATTTTTCCAGAAAGGTTTGATAACAATGTCTGCAGAATCAATACTTGGATATCTAGACAATATTTCATTTGTACTCTCTTTTGATTTCCCTACAAAGTCATTTTTTAAAGCTTCTTCGTCAAAAATCCACTCAAAATTACATTCTCCTTTTAGAGAAAAAACAAATCTATTTTCAACCCATGGTTCTACATCAGCTTTGTTTTTTATTTCAAAATTTAAATTCTCTAAATTAGAAATCACTAAATCAGCTCCATCATAGTCATCTATAATATTTTCAGCCACATATTTACTTAAATTATTTTTGTTAAAAATAATTGCATAAACATTAGCCTTTACTTCTACACCAACATTATCTCCCATATCTTTAGTTCCCAAAAACTTAGTTTCTGAAAAAATACCATCTTCATACAAAACGAAACCTTCTGGAATTTGAGTTTTGATCTCTTCTGTTAATTCATTAACCAATTTACCCCCTAATTGAATCTTAACATTCTCAACATCAGTCTCAGAAGCAATTTTCTTTACTCCTTTATAACCACCACTCATAACAGTCGTTGAACGAGCATAAAATTTATCAAACCTATCTGTCCCTTCAAAACCAGGGACAACAAAATCTTTTAATTCAATGTTGAATTTTTCTCCCGGCTGATCAGCATAAACAGTCACTTCTATACTTCCAGGAATAATTTTTCCTGTAGAGTCTTTTTCTTGTCCAGGAACAACTATTGAATTTTGAATTCTAAAAATTAGACCTTCTGGAGTTTCAAAACGAGTATTTTTAATTAATCTTTGATTTTCAGAACTATAATTATTAAAAATAATTATTTCACCACTCGCTTTCTCTTCTACACTCTCTTCTCCTGTTGCATTTATTGATTCTGTAACTGTCTTATCTAACATTATGATATCAAAAGGAATTCCCCCTGTTTCATTACTAGAAACAGCTATAAAACTGGCATCAGTCCTTTTTGTAAGTTGTCTAGAAACAACGTTTATTACAACACTGGAAGAAACCAAGAAAACAAACCCAGAAAACGCAATTATTCCTATAATGATTAAAACAAGTATCTTTTTCCCAAAAGACATCTTCTTTTTTTCTATTTTTATATTAGTTATTGGATTTCGGCCTCTGCCTTTTCCATTAGGCACAGGGATATCATGTATTGTTTTTTTAGGAGGCGTCACATCTTGTAATTTTTTATTCATATTAATTAAGATTTGTTAAAGATTAAGGTTTTTTCTTTTTATTCTCACATTTTACCATAAAAAACAAAAAGTATATATCTATTTTTCTAATATAGCCTTGATTCTTCGCACTCCAGCACTAGAACTTTCTTCTTTGATAATTTTTAATTTACCTAATTCTCCTGTATTTTTAACATGAGGACCTGAACAAAGCTCTTGAGAAAAATCTCCAATTTTATAAACTTTTACAATATCACCATATTTATCAGTAAAAATCCCTGAAGCTCCTTGATTTTTAGCTTCTTCTATTGGCATTTCGTTACATTCAACAGAAATATTTTGTTTAATCACTTCATTAACTATCTTTTCAACTTCAGTTTTCTGCTCATCAGTTAATTTTTCATCCCAAGAAAAATCAAATCTTAATCTATCCGCTGTAATATTTGAACCTTTTTGAATTACATTTTGACTTAAAACTTTTTGCAAAGCAGCTAAAAGTAAATGAGCGGCTGTATGTAAATGAGTAGTTTCCTCAGAATCATCAGCTAAACCAGATTTAAATTTTCCAACAGAAGCTGTTCGTGAAAGTTCCTGATGCTCTTTCATCTTTTCTTCAAATTCTTTTTTCTTTTCTTTATAAAAAGAACTAAACATTCCGTCTTCATCAACTAAAAATCCTCTATTTTTTATTTCTTCAATTATCATCTCAAAAGGGAAACCATAAGTTTGGAAAAGGTTGAAAAAATCTTTTCCACTAATATCAAGTAATTTTGTTTTTTCTAATGGAATATTTGAAATTAAACGATTCAATTCACGAAGCCCTTTCTCCAAAGTTTTAGAAAACTGAATCTCTTCTTTATCTAATTGTTCTAAAACAAAATCCAAGTTCCTTTCTAACTCTAGGTAAATATCTTTATAAACATCAACCACCTCCTTAGCAACTTCTTTTAACCACAATTCTTGACTAATTTCTAACTGCTTTCCATAACGAATAGCTCGACGAAGTAACCTTCTTACAATATAACCTTGATCAGTATTTGAAGGAGTAAGCCCTCTATCGTCTCCTATAATAAGAACAGAAGCTTTAATGTGGTCAGCAATTACTCGCATTGCTTTAGTTACGTCTTCTGATTCTCCATACTTCTTCCCAGACAACTCTTCTATTTTAGAGATTACATTTGTCCAAAGTTCTGTCTTATAATTATCATCTAATCCTTGCATTACTGCTGTCACTCTTTCAAGTCCAAAACCAGTATCTACATTCTGTGAGGCTAACTTTTCAAAAACACCCTCTTCATTTTTATTAAATTCCATAAAAACATTATTCCAAACTTCCACCCACAAATCATTATCATCATTAAATGACTGAGGAATTTTATCAATATCCCCTACCCAATAAAAAATTTCTGAATCAGGGCCACAAGGTCCTGTCTCTCCTGCAGGCCCCCACCAATTAGCATCCTTGTCTAATTTAGCGATTCTATCTTCTGGAATCCCCTCTTTTACAAAAATTTCTTTCCAAATATCATAAGCTTCTTGATCAAAGGAAGCTACCTCATCTCCTTTAAAAACAGACACAGCAAATCTCTTTGGGTCTAAAGCTAACCAATCATGAGAAGTTAAAAATTCCCAACTCCATTCTAAAGATTCTTTTTTAAAATAATCACCTAATGACCAATTCCCCATCATCTCAAAAAAAGTATGATGAGTTGTATCACCCACTTCTTCAATATCAGTTGTTCTAATACATTTTTGAGCATCTACTAAACGAGTTCCTTTTGGATGTTTTTCCCCCATTAAGTAAGGAATAAGCGGGTGCATACCTGCAGTTGTAAACAATACCGTTGGATCATTTTCAGGAATAATAGACGCACTAGAAATAATTGAGTGTTTTTTTGTTTCAAAAAATTCTAAATATTTTTGTCTAAGTTCTTTCGCTAACATAATAATTTTAATTAAAAAATAATAAATAACTAATTATAGGGTTGCAGAAGCAACCCTTATGGCAATAGCGATTTTCTCAATTAAATTAATATTCATTAATATGAGTATACATTAAGGATTAGAAAAAATATAGTTAATTTATTTTTACTTATTTTCTAAAATCTTAAAATCTTTTTTAAGATCATCACGACTAAATGAGTTATATAATGCCACGGCGGGATGAAGTAAAGGAACAATTTTTATTGCCCCATAAGAAGTTTTAACCTCAAAAGATTTTCCTCTCATTTTTCCAATAGTTTCAATTTCTAAATCTAAATTAAATTTTTTCATTATATATTCTGCAGAATACCTACCCAAAGTTGCAATAATTTTAGGTTGAATAATTTCTATTTGCCTATCTAAAAAAGGCCCATAAATTTCAATTTCTTCTTCAGACGGGTCTCGATTAGCAGTTGGTCTGTCTTTAACTATGTTTGTAATATAAATATCTTCCCTTTTTAAATTAATTGAACTTAAAAGTTCATCTAAAACCCTCCCTGAAGCTCCACAAAAAGGCTGTCCTGTTTGAGCTTCATTTTTTCCAGGAGCTTCTCCCACAAACATAATTTTTGCATTATGATCCCCTGCTCCAATGACAGGAAAAACTTTGTTTTTAATTCTTTCTGTATACAAAGGAGATTTTTTAAGATTTAAAATTTCATCCTTTATTTGTTTCATTTGTTCTGTTTTATTCATCCCGTTAGAGATAATTTACAAAAAGTAAATAATCTTAATTTAATTGATAATTTTTAACCCCGCCAAATCTCTAACGAGATTCATAATTTTAATTTTCTGGAACTATTTGTGAAATATGTTCTAAAATCATTTTAACTGAAGGAGAACGGTCATTTAGATAAGAACGACATTTATTAATTTCTGAAAAAATACTTTCTATATCATAATCTGAAAATTTTATTTTTGAATCATTTTTATATACTTCATATAAAACCCTTTCCAAATTATTTAAAAATTGAATTGCTCCAACTTTATCTGCTTTGTCCTTTGTTGTTTTAGGTAAAAATTCTTTAACTAAATCAAATCTTTGTGAAAGATTTGATTTCAAAAAATTTTCTACTATATCTCCATAATTTAAATTATTATTTTCAAATTTAATTATTTGAAGACGAGACTTAAGAGTGGCAAGAAGATTTTCAGAAGATTGAATTATTAAAAATATATAAACATTCTCTGTTGGTTCTTCAAACATTTTTAATAATGAATTCTGAGCTTCATTGGTAATAAAATTTGTTTGAATAATTATAATTTGTTTATCCCCTGTAATAGATTTTTTGGATTGAAAATCTTTTATAATCTTTCCATCGTCAATTCCAAAAGTAACAAAATCCCTCAAGTATAAATCAGGATTAGAGGAAACCTGAAAATTTAATTCTTTTTCTAAAAAAAATAAAAGATCTTGTAAAATTAAATCCTTTTCTCCTTCCAAAAGATAAGCATGATGTAAATTATTTTTATTTAAAAACATGATAAATTAATCAAAAGTTAGGAAAATTCTCTGGAAATTTTTTAACTTTAACTTTATAGACTTTATGAACTTTTGACTTCATTAGTACTTCTTTAAAATAACACTCTTTCTATACACATCTAAATGCTTCAAAGCTATTCCGGTTCCTTTTGATACACAATAAAAAGAATCTTTTGCTAAATAAGCTTTTACTCCTGTTCTTCTATGGACTAATTCTGGTAAATTTCTTAATAACGAAGACCCACCTGTCATAATTATACCTCCTTGGACAATATCAGCTGATAATTCTGGAGGAGTTTCTTGAAAAACAGTCTTAATTGCTTTAATAATTTCTCTTAATTCTTTACTTAAAGCTTTAGCAACTTCATTTGTTTTTACTTCAATAGTTCTTGGTAATCCAGAAATGAAATCCCTTCCTCTTATATCCATTGATAATTCTTCTTCAAGAGGTAAAGCTGAACCAATTTTTATTTTTATTTCTTCTGCTGTCTTATCTCCTATTGATAAATTATATTTTCTTTTAACAAAATCAATAATAGCATTATTTATTTTATCTCCTGCACACTTAACAGAAGTAGAGGCTACAATTCCCCCTAAAGAAATAACAGCTACATCAATTGTTCCTCCGCCGATATCAACAATCATATGTCCCCCTGCTTCCTCAATAGCTACCCCAGCTCCAATGGCTGCCAAGATAGGTTCTTTAACTACAAAAGCTTTTTTAGCACCAGCTTTTATAGTTGCTTCAACTACCGCCCGCCTTTCTGTTGATGTAATTCCTGCTGGAACAGAAATAATCACTTCTGGCTTAAAGAAATTCCATTTACCCAAAGCTTTATTAATATAATAACGAAGCATCACTTCAGTAACTTTATAATCTGCAATTACTCCGTCTTTCATAGGTCTATAAGTAATAACACTTTCCGGAGTTCTCCCTATCATTTTTTTTGCATTAATTCCAACTGCTAAAATTCTGTTATCAATTTCTGATACAGACACAACAGAGGGTTCATTTAAAACAACCCCTTTTTTCGGATCAAATATTAAGGTATTAGCTGTTCCTAAATCTATTCCTAATTTTTTTGTAAAAAATGACATAATATTTATTCTTTTACTCTTTTAATGTCTGCTCCTATTTTGAATAATCTTTTTTCTATTGACCCATACCCCCTATCAATATAATAAACATTAGTTATAATAGATTCTTTTTCTGCTACTAAGGCTGCGATTACAAAAGCAAAACCTGTTCTAATATCTGGGCCTTCTAGCTCACAACCTTTTAGCTGTTTAGGTCCTTTAATAGTAGCTCTGTGTGAATCCCACATTTTTATATCTGCTCCCATCTTAACTAAATCACTCGTATAATTCAATCTACCTTCAAAAATAGTTTCAAAAACTAAAGATTCACCTTGGGATTGAGTAAGAAATACTACTGTTGGAGATTGTAAATCTGTTGGAAATCCTGGATATTCGTGAGTTTTTATACTAAAAGACTTGTAGTTCTTTAAATTTTTATTATTTACTTTTAAATAATCTTTTCCAACTTCTATATCTACTCCAGAATCTTTCAACATCTCAATGACTATCTCTAAATGACTAGGATTACAATTAGAAATTTCTAAGTCAGAAGCACACAAGGCTCCTAAAATTAAAAACGAGCCTGCTTCCAAACGATCAGGAATGGTTTCATAAACTTTGTCATTTGCTTCCAACAAAGAACCTCCTTCTATTTCTAAAACAGGGGTTCCTACTCCTTTTATCTTAGCACCACAATCATTTAACCACTCTATCAAAGATATTATTTCCGGTTCAATCGCAACATTTTTTAAAATAGTTTTTCCTTCCGCCAAAATTCCTGCCATAATAAAAGTCTCAGTTGCAGTTACACTAGGAATTTTAAAAAATATCTTTGTTCCTTTTAATTTCCCGTCTTTTGTTTTTATAAAATATTTTCCGTCATTATGTTTAACTTTAGCTCCCATTTTCTCAAAACCTTCCAAAAATAGATCTATTGGTCGTGCTCCGATAACACAACCTCCTGGATGAGGAAAAATTAATTCTCCAAAACGAGCTAAAATTGGACCAGTAAAAATAATAGAAGCTCTCATTCTTTTAGAAGCTTCTTCTTCAATTTCAACACTATTTATTTTTGTTGTATTAATAAAATATTCCCCATCTAATTGTTTTATCATTTCTACTCCTAGTCCTTTAAAAATCTCATCTAAACGATTCAAATCTTCAATCAAAGGAACATTTTTAATCTTAAAACCATCTTTGAACAAAACGCTTGAAGCCATTACAGGCAAAACAGCATTTTTAGCACCATTAACCCTTATCTTCCCAGATAAAGACTTTTTATTCCCTAATCCTTGTATTATAAATTTATCTCTTTTCATCATGACTGAATTAATCATACGATTTTTTAAAGAAATTTACAATTGATTTTAATTTAAGTAATGGTAGAATTAAAAAATGCAAAAATATAAAAAAGACAACAAACAATTATTGTTTATGGGAGTATTAATATTAATTTTAGGAGCTTTACTTTATTCAAATTATAATAAGAAACAAAACGGGTTCTTACAAATAAATAGCTTGGATGAAACTTTGGTTATTTATATAGATAACAACGAAGAAACTTCAAAAAATGATATTAACCCTGAATTCAAAATTAAAAAAGGAATTCATAGTGTAATTGTTTATAAAGAAGGACATTGGCCTTGGACTAAAGAAGTGGAAATTTTAGGCGAAGAAACTCTTGAAATAAACCCTTTCTTTATTTCACAAAACACCAGTGGTTTTATAATAGAAAAAGCAGATTCTGAATATTGGAACATTTTAGCTATGTTCAGAAAAAATCTTATTTCCGAAGAAGCTTTGAATACAATCTCTTCTATAGAAATAAAAGACCAAATAACAGCTATTGATTTTTACAAAAACAGAGAAGATGTTGTTTTAATGGCATTAACTGATGGTATTTATGCTTTGGGGGTTGATTACAAAACTGAACAAAATTTACAACCAATTTATAAAGGTAAAAGCCCTAGTTTTGTTAAAAAAGACGATAATAATATTTATATTTTAGATAACAATAATTTAATGGAAGTTTCTTATTAATAAACAACATTTAGTATTAGATAATTGAGAAAATAGTCGCTAAGCGACTATTTTTTATATTTATTATTTCCTTTTTATCAACAACATATTAATAAAATGATTAATACTCTAGTATTTTAATGAATATATAGTATATAATTAAATTATGAATATTCTGACAGCAATTCCTATTTATAGAAACAAATTTCAAGAACCTGTTTTGTTCTTTACTCAAGAAAATTTTTCTGTAGGTTCTATTATTTTAGCTCCTTATCCACAAACAAAAGGTTCTAAAGAAAAACCTGTTTTAATTATAGAAGTAAGTGATTCAAAAAATAAAAAACAGTTTTTAAGAAAAACCAGTATTCAAATAAACAAAAGTACTAATCCTTATGAATTACCTTTTCTTTCTGACAAAATTATAAAAGATATAGAACTTAAAACATCTAAAATTAATAAAACTTTGAACTTTTCTTTAGACAAAATTTTTACAAAAGCTATTAAAAAAGAGTTAAATAAGACTATAGAAAATTCAGATAAAAGCATCATTGAAAACTATGTTAATAAAATTACTCCTGATTTTATTAGCCAAAAATTAAAAACATTTCTTCCTAAGAAAAAAGAAACTAAAATCTATACTAGAGGAATCCAAAGTATTGAAAATCTTTTATCTTCCACAAGTACAACAAAGAAAAATTCACTTCATTCAGAAAAACATTATTTAATTGCAGAAATACGAGAATATTTTGGAGAAACAAACAAAAAAGGAAAAGGTTCCTTTAGTTTCTATTTAGGATTTTTTAAAAGAATTCCTGAAAATATTATTTATCAATACTGGTCAGAAGTAAAAGAAAGTCGTAAATCAACCAAAGATCAACAAAAAATCTTTTGGTGGAAAATCGGTCAATATTTAAAGAAAAAATAAATGGCTCATCTAGATGAGCCATTTAGTATGGTTTGAAATATAGCTAAATATTGAGCCTACCAATACCAACAAACAAGTAGCAGAAATATTGTTTAATATCCTTTCTTCTTAATTTTACCTAAAACTTTCTTTATTACTGCAGTTAACTACGATAATTCAAGTTAACTTATACCTAAATTTCTTATTTCATTATTTTTAGCACTCTCTCTTGAAACACAAACAATATCTTGTTTTTAGTTCAATCGATTGAACTAATTTAAGTTTATTTAGTATTTGTTTAAAAAGTTCCATCTTCCTTTTCCCACAATAGGAGGCATCCCACATTTTAAAACTTTATCTAATCCTTCCCAAAAAGTAACTCTGTTCTTTTTTTGCTTTATTATTTCTATAATATCTTTATATTTTTCTAAATCAATATCTATAGCAATTCTTTTCACGGTGGCAGGACTTACCTTTAATGCTTTAGAAATTTTATACCAACTTATATTCTCTTGAAGCATAAAAATAATAGCTAATCTTTTTGCTAAAACTATTTTTTCAGAATCCCCTAATAAATCATTTACAAAATTTTTAGTAGAATTATTTGATTCTAATCTAGTAATAGTATCAATTAATCCAAAATTAATTTGATCAAGAACATTCTTTTTTAATTTTTCTTTTGAAACACGAGCCATAAGTGTTTTTTATTAATAAAAAATTATCTATTTAGTTCAATCGATTGAACTATTATTATTTTAATTTATGAGATTAGACTTACTATCTCTTGTTTTTAGTTCAATCGATTGAACTATTTTAATCATTTTGAACAATTAAAATTTAAATATCGTTCTTTACTCCAATCGACCTACCTTTGCAGGCAGACAGATTGGAGTATTTTTAACTAATTTATTTTATTTTTTAACGCAACTGAAAAAAATGTTAGGAAATACAAATTAAGTTTAGTTGTTTATTTTTTGAATTCGACGAGAATGCCTTATTTCTTCAGAAAATGGTGTTTCTAGCCATAACTTAATAGCATCTGTTGCATCCCTATCTGAAATGAATTTAGCTCCTAAAGACAGTATATTTGCGTCATTATGTTCTTTAGATAATCTTATAATTTCTAGGTTAGAAGAGTTATAAACAACAGCTCTTACGTTATCAAAACGATTTGCTACCATAGCTTCCCCTTGTCCAGAAGCACCAAGAATAATTGCTTTATATTCTTCTGAATTTTGAGAAATTTCAAAAGCAACTGGCTTTACAAAATCAGGGTAATCATCTTCTGAATGATATTCAAAAGCTCCTTTGTCTTCTATTTCATAATCTAAATCTTTTAAGAATAATTTGATTACTTCTTTTAACTCAAAACCAGCATGGTCTGAAGCTATTAATATTTTTTTTGGTTTTTGCATAGAACTAATATATCACATTTATTATAGATTTTCTCCTGCCTTTAAAACATGTTTAATCAGAGTATTTGTATAACCCATTTCATTATCATACCAAATTAAAACTTTTACCAAATTTCCACCAACCACTCTCGTTAAAGATAAATCAACCAAAGCAGCATATGGATTAGCAATAATATCAGAAGAAACAATAGGGTCCTTGGTTATACTATAGATTCCTTTCCATTTTTCATCTTGAGTAGCATCTTCTAAAATTGAGTTAATTTCTTTTACACTTACATCTTTTTTTGTAACAAAAGTTAAATCAACTAAGGAACCTACTATAGTCGGAACCCTGACGGACATTCCGTCAAATTTTTCAGCTAAGTCTTTTATAACTAAAGTAGTGGCAATGGCAGCTCCTGTAGTAGAAGGAATTATATTTTGAGCAGCAGCTCTCCCCTTTCTGAAATCTTTTTTATTAGTAGAATCAACTAAAGCTTGAGTAGAAGTATATGAATGAATTGTATTTAATAAAGCTTTTTCTACCCCTATTTTTTGGTTTAAGATTTCTAAAACAGGGCTAACAGCATTAGTGGTACAAGACCCATTTGCACTAAGATGACAAGACTTCAATTCATCTTCATTTATTCCCATTAAAACAGTTTTACCTTTGCTGTCATATTCTGGAATTTCTGGACTAATAACTTCTTCAGAAGCACTTTTTTTTACAGGAGCACTTAAAACAACTTTTTTTGCTCCTGCTTTGATATGAGCACTTGCCTTTTCCCAAGTATTAAAAACTCCAGTAGATTCAATAACAATGTCCACCTCTAAATCTTTCCATGGTAATTGTTGAGGGTCCATTTCAGTATGGAAAATATCCTTTTCTAGAGGTTTAACTTTAGATATTCCATAAGCACTATCATATTTCAATAGATAATTTAAATTATCCATATCTGATAAATCATTAACAGCCACAATTTCTATTTGTGGTTCTTTTAATGCTAGTTTATAAAAAGCCCTTCCTATCCTACCAAAACCATTAATAGCCACTGAAATCTTTTTTGTTTCATTCATATTTTAAAAAGTGAGATTACTTAGACAAAAATTTAAATAGCTGGTTTATTTTTTTTGAAAAAATCCAAAGTTCTATTTAAACTATATTTCATAAATCTACCTGCAGTTGTAATTTTTTCTTTAAATAAATTTGTTTCGCTTGATTGGTCAAGCTCACTTTCTTCCAAATTAATACTTTCCTCAACAACAGATTCTTGTGCATATTTTACACCAGCCAATGAGCTTTTTCCTACCACAGAACTTACTTTATCAGACACACTATCAACTCCGTTTGAAATTTTAACTACCGTATCTTGAGAAGCCCCTTTTACTTTATCAAAAATAAAATTGAAAACATAATAAAAATTATCTGCTAAATCACCAATTATTTCATATGCTCCACTACTTAAAATTTGAGCTGTATTATTTATTTTATTTGTCGTAAAAGTAAAGGCTTCTTTTGTTTTACTATAAGGATAGCTAACAGTATCTGAGGCTAAAGACCATACACTTCTAAATATAGATTTTATTTTTTCAAGCAAAGTATTAGTTAAATCATAAACTTTATTTGCAGCCCAACTTACATTATCAGAAATAAATGAACCAACATTACTTAAGGTACTATTAATTTTATCGCCCATACCTAAATCTACAGATGAACCAACACTTCCTAACAACTCTCTTAAATTAATAGATGAAATCATCGCAGTTACTTGTTCGGCAATATCATTTGTAGTTTCTACAATATTATCAACACTGTCACCAACCACTTCCATAGTTGCGTCAACTGTTTCCTGAACCGCTTCTGCTGAAGCATCAACAACACCTCCTGTTACTTCTACCACAGCGTCTACACTTTCAGTAATTGTTTCTGCTGTTGTTTCTACAATAGCATCAACTGTTTCCTGAACTACTTCTGCTGAATTATCTACAACATCAACTACTACTTCTACGATAGTTTTGTCATCTTTATCTTTATCCTTTTTATCTTTTTCATCAACTTCCTCATCTACAATATCAGATGGAGTTGTAATACTTTCATCTTGGTCAGGTTCTGGAATAATGTCAATTTCTTCTTCCGGTTCAGGAATTACTTCAACTTCTTGCTCTACATCAGGAGTAATACCATAATCATAAACAATCACTTCTCTTGATGCTGTAGCAATATTTCCCGCTTCATCAGTGGCAGTGTATGTTATGAAATAAGACCCTTTAGTTGCTGTATCCACAACATCACCACCTATTTTAACTCCTAAGCCTTCACTTATATTATCTGTAACTTTAGCTCCCAAATCTACATAACTGGAACCAATTTGAACCAAAGCAGGATTATTTCCTTGAACAACAAGCAAAGGTGCTTGATTATCTACTACCCCTGTTGAAGTTGTGTTATCTTCAGGCACATCTGGAATTTCAGTTACAGAAACTTCGGATACAGTTGGAATTTCTGTAATTTCGTCATCTTTAACAACAGGCTCATAATCTCCAAAATCAGTATCTCCTACATTAAGAACCCTTCCTATTAATGAAGAATAATCTGTAGTTGTTATTCTTGTTTCTTCAACTTCAATTTGAGCTAACCTATCTGCTTTTTCTTTTTTAATTATTTGAATCCCTTGAACTTCTTTCAAATAAACAATTTCATTTTCCACAACTTCCGCTAACTCTTCAGACAAATAATCTCCTAGATCTTCTCCTCCTAAATTTTTTTTAGTAATACTAATATTTTTTTCTTTCAAAACTTCTTTCCAAACTTTATCTTCAACAGCTAAAGTTTTATATTGATAAGCTACAAAGAAATTACTATCATCTTCAGTAATTTCAGCAATCTGCAATTTAAAATCAAATTCATCAATATTAGTTTCTAAAATTAAAGAAGCGTCTACTAATTTTTTACTAGATGATTTAATTGGATTAATAGCTCTAACATCATCAATTGATTCTTCTCCTAAAGTAATTAAATTATCCTCTGAAGAATCAGGTCTTGTGAAAATAGCTTCAGGCAAATCTTCTTTTTCAAAATATGTTGTATCAGAATTAAGAGAGGTATCAGCAAAAACATCTTCAGTATGTATTACTTCTGAATCTAACATCTCTTCATTTTCTGAGTTTAGTGTTTCTGAAATATTAGCTTGAGCAAAATCAGATAAATGAGCATCATTAGCTGTCAAAAAAGAAGCATCGCTCGCACCAAATAATCCCATAACTAAAACCACGGCGCTTATAGTTGTGTCTTTAATAATATCAATAAATTGGTTTATCATAATTTAATTTCAAACTTCAAATTTATCCTGTATACAAATACATATTTTATCCTTTATATATATTATATACGAAAGATAAATATAAATAAATTTATTAAGTGGATAACATTTTTACTTACAAAATAACTACATTTAATTTAATAATCTACCTTCTAAAAATATCTTCTAATGCTTCTAATCGTGCTTCTAAATTCTGAGTTTTTTCTTCCAATTCAGCATTTTTTCTCTCCAATTCAGTTGTCCTCCCCTCCAACCTCTCACTCCTATACTCAATCTTCTGTCCGAAATCAATAAGGTCTTTGACTGCTTCTAGGAGTATTGCTGTGAACTTACCGTATTGGATTGATTTAAATCCATCGTTGTCTGTTTCTACTAAGTCAGGGTAAACTTCTTCTAGTTCTTGAGCGATCATTCCTACTTGAGTACCTGTGCCGAAGTCTGAATTTTTCCATTCAAATGTTACTCCTCTTAATTTTTGGATGTTTTCTAGAGTGTTTGGGTTATCTATTGTTTGAATATTTGTTTTTAATCTTCTGTCTGATGCATCAGTGATTCCGTAAGCTCTTAGAGTTCCTTGAACATCTAATGTGTAATCAGGAGAAACTGTTCCTCCTATTCCTACATTCCCTAGAGCTAGAATTGAGTTTTCTACTATTAGATTACCTCTGTTTTCTATTTCGTTAATGATGGATGGACAACCTTCATCTGAACAAACTCTTAGGTTTTCGTTTAGGACAGAGATGTCTCCTCCTTGAGCTGAGATTATTAAGTCTCCTGTGGCTGAAACATTAAATTCTGAATATAAATCATCATCATAAGAGATTCTCATTTGTGGATCTGATTGTGATTCATAGATGTCGACTATCCTTTGTGGTTCGCTTGTGCCTATTCCTAAAGATCCTGCTATATAAGCTGTGTTCTCTACTACTAAGTTACCTGTTCCTTCAATGATTGATGCATTAGTTGGGCAAGCTCCTCCTGAACAAATGGATAGATTGTCATCTGGAAGACGAATGTCTTTTCCAGCTGTACTTAAAGCTAAGTCTCCTGTGGCTGAGACATTAAACTCTGCTAGGTTTTCTTCATCATAAGCTAACTTCATTTGAGCTTCTCCTGTTCCATTGATTACTTGGAGAGTGTCTCTTGTGTAAGTAATATTATCTGAACCTACCTTTAGACCTAACTCTTTAATAGCGTTTAACATAGTCCAGAAGATAGCATCTGATTCAATAGATAGAAAACCTTCTATTCCTGTTCTGACTGCTTCTGGAATTACTGTTTGAACATCTTGAGCGATTAGACCGACATATTCTCTATCACTAGGGATGTCTAAGGCATTATCTGTTTTATAGTTAAAGTAAACTGGATATAGTCCTGCTAGTGTGTCTAGACCTCTAGTGAAGTCTCCGTTGATGTCTTTTAGTCTTTCATCTGATGCTACTGTCCATGATGATGTTCCTGGTTTGGCTGCTGAGTCTGTTGATAGTTCTAGTTGGTATGATGGAGAAGAGTCTCCGATTCCTACTCTTTTGTTTTGAATTCCTCCTGCTCCATCTGCTTCTGCGTAGATTGTTAGAATATTGTCTCCATCTACTTTAAACGCATAAGCTTCTACGTCTCCTACTGTGGGTGTAGATGATACTGGTAAATCCATGGCTGTTACAAAACCACTGTCTTCAGAAAATGTCATTGATCCTATATTCATTCCTGCTCCTACATCTATTTCATCATCTGTGTTTACTTTGAACATATTTATATAATCTGTACCTGCATCATTTCTTGCAGAAATCCAATTGTCATTAGCAATAATAATATCTCCATCTGAATTAATTTCAAAAACACTATTTGTTGTATTTGAATCAGCTTCAAATTGAGAAAATAGTAACTTATCATTTGATGTCTGAAGAGAAGATCCTGCTCTTTCTCCATAATACCCAGTACTAGTCCAACCACCAACACCATAAACCCTATTAGTAGATAAAATCGTATAACTGTTGCCACTAGTATCAAGACCTTGATAATTTGATATTTTTGTTGTTCCGTTGGTTGTTGTAAGACCATAAGTAGTAGAGGCAGAAGTTACAGGAATTCCGATACTTCCACCTGCTATTTCTAATTTGTATCCTGGACTAGTCGTCCCAATCCCGACGTTACCGTTATAATCCAAAGTCATCACATTTGCACTAAAGCTACCATTTAACCATCTTTGGAAAATCAAACCTTCTGTTTGCCGAATATTAAGCAAATATTCATAACCACTGGCCTGATTACTTTGAGTAAGCATTAAACCATCATTACCGATGGCATGTTCAAGACTTAATTTCGCCACTGGACTCGTCGTCCCAATCCCAACATTTCCACTACTATCAACATTTATTCTCTGGTTACCTTGTCCATCAGCAATAATAATATTATTAGATAAATCAGCAGATAAACCTGTTACATTTGCTCCGAGAATAGTATTATAATCACCTGTTGTTATACCAAGACCTGTATTGTAACCAATAGCTGTATTTTGAATACCTTCTGTTACATTAGTAAGGGCATAATATCCGCTAGCTGTGTTGTTGTCTCCTGTAGCGAAATAAAGAGAATGTTGTCCATTAGCTGTGTTACTAGATCCTGTACTATTAGAATAAAGAGAATGAGAACCATTAGCTGTGTTATCGTTCCCTATAGTATTAGAATGAAGAGAATAGGAACCATTGGCTGTATTTTGATATCCTATGGTATTGGCATTTCCTGATGATATTCCAACAAAAGTATTAGACTGTCCGTCACCTGCTCCTGTATGAGAAAGATTAACCCCTCCATTTCCTAAATACATAGTTCCTACAAAATCTGTTTGATCTGGAATATAAATTCTTGCTACACCATCAATGGCTATCTTACCAGCAACATCTACCCCTTCTGTCGGTGTAGCTGTTCCAATCCCAACATAACCTGAATCTAAAATGGTTAGGGTAGAAGTGGCTGTAGCTGTGGCTGAAGAATTACCTACTAGTGTTTGTGTATGAGCTAAAGTGATGTCTGAAGAAACTGCACTTGTTTGTGTTGTTCCGTCTGGAAACATGAATCCTCCTGTTCCTGAATAGATAAGTCCTGCTACTGATAGTTTTTGTGCTGGGGTTGTTGTTCCGATTCCAACGTTCCCTACAAATTCATGTTGGGCATTTGCTTTATCGTATTGATAGGCTTTGTTTACTGAATATGTGTGTAATCCTCCTGAATGATTAGCTAAATATATAAATTTACCATCTCCCCAAACACTTGTAGCAGCATCTCCTTGATCATCAAAATCTATGTGAGTTAAGACACCGCTATCGTCTACTGAGTATGTATGAAGACCTCCACCAACATTAGCTAAATATATATATTTACCATCTCCCCAAACACCATAAGCATTGTCTCCTTGATCATCAGAGTCTATGTGAGTTAATACTCCACTATCATTTACAGAATATGTGTGTAATCCTCCTGCACTATTAGCTAAATATATAAATTTACCATCTCCCCAGACATCATAAGCATTGTCTCCTTGATCATCAAAATCTATGTGAGTTAGAATACCGCTATCATCTATTGAGTATATACGCAAGCCTTCTGAATCATTAGCTAGATATATGAACTTTCCATCTCCCCAAACGCCTCGAGCGTCATCTCCTTGATTATCAGAATCTATGTGAGTTAGATTTCCACTATTATCTACTGAATATGTGTGGAGACCTCCTCCACCATTAGCTAAATATATAAACTTTCCATCTCCCCAGACACTACTAGCAAGATCCCCTTGATCATCAGAATCTATATGAGTTAAAACACCACTATCGTCTACTGAATATATGTGCAGACCTCCGGTATTATTAGCTAAATATATATAGTTACCATCTCCCCAAACATCTTTAGCATTACCTCCTTGATCATCAGAATCTATGTGAGTTAATGTACCACTATTGTCTACTGAATATGTGTGTAGACCTCCAGAATCATTAGCTAAATATATAAATTTACCATCTCCCCAAACATTATTTGCATAATCTCCTTGATCATCAGAGTCTACGTGAGTAAGGTTTCCATTTAAAATATCTGAACTGTCTTGGAAAGCAACGTAGTTTTTATCAACTAAGCTGTGTTGGAAGTCTCCGATTTGAGCTGAGCTTTTTAGACTTGTTACTGCATTGAAGAATACATTTCCTCCATCTAAAATAGATATTCCATTATTAGAGTTGTCATAAAGAGTTAAGCCATTATTGTTTGTAGCTGAAATGGAATTAGCTGTAACTAATAGATTTCCTAACCAAGAAGTTGTTGAAGTTAATTGTGTAGTAGAAGCGTTAGTTAAACCTAAGAGGGTTGTTAGGTTTGGTAGAGTTGTTGTGGCTGAAAGTCTTGTGTCAAATCTGTCGTTAGTCCAATATTGATTTGTTGAACCTTCACTTAATGCATCAGTTGTTGTTGCGTTGAAAAAAGTATAGAAAGGATTTCCAAAATTTGTTAAGTTATCTGCATCTAGATAATATGATGCTGGTTGTCCGTTTAATTGTTCAGATTCAAAAGCTGAAGGAACTGATGCTATCTGTTTTCTGGGAGTCATCTCTCCATCCCATGATGCTGTTCCTGATCCTCCAATATTTACTCCAAGATAGATGTCTTGATTAAAATCTACTCCTGCGATTGTAGTTACGTTTCCAAGTAGAACTGAAAACAATCCACTTGTTACAGTTACCTTGTTTGTTAGAGTTAATGTTTCTGTCCAGATAGCTGATGTTGAAGTTGAAGTTGTGTATAGATTAAATTCCATGTTGTAATCTCCATCTGTTACATTCTCTCCAGCAGAATCAGTTAATTTTCCTTGATAGTTTATTTCTTGATTGAAAGCAGACTGAACAGAGTTAACTGGAATGATAAATATGGAAATTAATATTAAAAAAACAACAAAATTA
>JAGLLX010000011.1 GCA_023140255.1 Minisyncoccota bacterium
AAAGGGTTTTTAAGAATTTATTACATAAATACAATCCCTGATTTCAAGCAGAATTCTTATTTAATATTATACCGTATTTTAACCCTAATTTTTAATCAAATTGTGGATAAATACAAATAGTAGACATCGGATGTCTACTATTATTTTTATTTTAATTTTTCAATCAGAAGATCCTCGTCAAAATCAATTTCTCTATCTGTTCTTTTTTCTATAATTCCCTGAGCAACACTTTCAGCAAACTCCTTATAATCTTTGATGTTTTTATATCTATCTAAAATTATTTCTTTATTACAAAAATTAGTGTTTTTTTCTCCTATATATTCTTCCCAGCTACTTGTATAAAACAACTTTTTATTGTTAATAGTAGACATCGGATGTCTACTATTTTTACTTTGGAAATGAATTCTGTTATTTAAGTTTATATAAGCACTTAAATACATCAAATAATCATCTGTTTTTATAAGGATTGATTTATATTTTCCCTGAAATAAAACCCCTGTTCTATTATATTTTTCATTAAAATATTTTGTATATCCTATTCCTAATTTTTGCATATATTTCTCTATACCACTCTCAACCAAAGGACTTAATATTAAATGATAATGATTAGGATTCAAACTGAATACAATTATATCAACTAATTTTTCACCTTCATCATCATTGATAGTAGACATCCGATGTCTACTATTTTTATGTCTATTATGCCTAAAGATACTCCCTATTGGTTCAATAGTATTAAATTCTTCCATACTCTGCTGAAATCTCTGCAAATCAAATCTATCTGTAAAAATAATCCTTTTATCAGTTCCTCTGTTGTATATATGATAATATTCTCCAATTATAAATGGATCTTTTCTCATTATTTATATTTTATAATAGTAGACATCGGATGTCTACTATGGATTGTGGATAAATAAAAATCCTTGGTGTTTGCCTACCAGCAAATAAACTCCAAGGGCTAAGGATTTTTATTTTATTTTTTACAAGCTTTTAAAAATTCTGTAAATAAAGGATGTGGATCTAAAGGACGAGCTTTATATTCTGGGTGAAATTGAGTAGCTACAAAAAACGGATGTCCTTTTAATTCTAAAATTTCCATTAGTTTTCCGTTAGGAGAAGTACCTGAAAATACTAAATCTTCTGACGTTAATTTTTCTATAAAATCTGGGTTAACTTCAAATCTATGTCTGTGTCTTTCTGAAATCTCATCTTTAGCATAAGCTTTTCTCGCAATAGTTCCCTTTTTCAAAATAGCAGAACAAGCTCCTAATCGCATAGTTCCCCCATAATCATTTTTCTTCATTAATTCTTTTTGTTCGGGCATTAAATCTATCACAGGGTATTTAGTTTTAGAATCTATCTCCACAGTATTTGCTCCATCCATTTTCAAAACATTTCTAGCATATTCAATTACAGCTAATTGCATTCCGTAACACAATCCTAGAAACGGAATTTTGTTTTTTCTAGCAAACTCAATTGTTTGAATTTTACCTTCAATTCCAGTAGAACCAAATCCTCCTGGAACAATTATTCCATCATATTTTTTAAGTGAAGATAATTTAAGTTTTCCAGATTCAAAATCTTTTGAATTTAACCAGTGAATTTTTGGCTTACAGTCAATTTTATAAGCTGAGAATTTAATAGCTTCAATTACTGAAATATAAGAATCAGCTAACACAAAATCTCCTGAATCAAAATATTTTCCCACAATAGCAATATCTAATTTTTTTCCACCATTATGAACTTTTTTTACAAATTTTCTCCATGTATTTAAATTTGATTTTTTAGCTCGTTTTTCTAATTTTAATTGTTTAACAATTAAATCACTAATTTTATCTTTTTCAAAATTTAAAGGCACATCATAAATACTTTCTACATCTGGAGCTGAAACAACATTTTTTGCATCAATATTACAAAATAAAGCAATTTTTTCTTTTCGTTTTTTATCTAAAACAACATCTGACCTAGCTACCAAGATATCTGGTTGAATACCTGTAGCATTTAAATTTCTCACAGCATGTTGGGTTGGTTTTGTTTTCATTTCTCCAATCTTGCTTGGAATAGGTAAATACGAAAGCATCACGTACATTACATCTTCAGGATATTTATTCTTTAACATTCTAGCAGCTTCTAGAAATAAAACATTTTCATATTCTCCTACAGTTCCTCCTATTTCAATAATAGAAACATCAGCATCAGCCATTTTAGCGGCTTTCTCTATTCTTTCAATTATTTCTAAAGGAACGTGAGGAACTACCTGCACACATTTTCCTTTATATTCAAGATTTCTTTCTTTTTCAATTACAGAAAGATAAACCCTTCCTGTGGTCATATAATTTATATTTGGTAAAGTAATATTTAAAAAACGCTCATAATTGAGCATATCTTGGTCTGTTTCAAAACCATCATCTAAAACTGCGACTTCTCCATGTTCTGTTGGATTCATAGTTCCCGCATCAACATTAACATAAGGGTCAATTTTTAGGGCAGTTACTTTTAGTCCTCTGGCTTGTAAAATTTTTCCAATAGATGAAGCTGTAATTCCTTTTCCTATTCCTGACATCACACCTCCTACTACGAAAATATATTTATGGTTTTTCATTCTATTAGAGACAATCTGTTTTTAGCAAACAATCTTATTTTAAATTTGTAATTTCTATAATTTTAACTTATCAAGAATAAAAAAACTAATTATTTACTAATTGCAAAATCAAAAACAAAAGGAGTCAAATTATAAACTTAATTAAATCTTTAAATATGTTCTTATAGCAAGAATGCTAGAAGAAATTCCGAGTACAGACCCAATAGCAACTAAAGAGAAGAATATTGAGAAAGTGTGTCTAATAAAATAAGAAAGTAAATCTAAGAAAAATATATTTTCAATAAAAGGATTTGTCCAAAGTAAAAATAGGTAAAATATAATCATCGTTGATACAGCTGAAGCCAAACCGTATATAATTCCTTCTATCAAAAACGGTCCCTGAATAAAATTATTACCAGCCCCCACTAATCTCATTATCTCAATTTCCTTTTTAGAGATAAAAATAGTCAAACGAATAGTGTTGAGAGTAATTAATATTGAAATGATTATTAATATAATAGCAGCAGCAAAACCAAAACTCTTACTAGCACTAATAATCTTATTTAATTTATCAATTATTATTTTATTATCATAATAATTAACTTTTTCTATAATACTATCATTTCCATCAAAGAGAACAGCTTCTGATTCTAAAAATGAAGCAATTCCAGCATATTGGTTAATTTCTTTAGCATTTATATTTAATACAGCCCCTAAAGGATTTTCATCCAACTCTTCTAGTGCTTGCAAAGTTAAATTATCATTTCTGTGTCTTTCTTTAAAATTAAGTAAAGCTTGTTCCCTAGAAACATACTCAATGCTTTCTACCTCAGAGAGTGTCTCTAAAACTTCTTTTAAATTAAAAATTTCATCAGGGGAAGCATCTATGGTTGTATAAACATTAATATCTATTTTATCTTTAATTTGATTTAAAGCTGAATTCAACAAAACATTACTTAAAAACAGTGACAAAATAACAGTTAGAGTTACTATCATTACAAAAATTGCAGAGAAAGAAACCAAAGAGTTTCTGCAAAAATTCACAAAACCTGTTTTAAATATTCTTTTTAAATTTGTTATAAGCATTGATTTTTAATTTGAGATTAAATTTTATATCCTCCTTTTTTATCTCTCACAATTTTTCCTTTCTCCATTGTAATAACTCTTTTATTTCCAAGCAATTCTATTACTTCTTTGTTGTGAGTAGTTAAAATAACAGTTGTTCCTAACTCATTAATTTTTTGCAATATATTTATAATATCCTTCATATTATAAGGATCTAGATTCCCTGTTGGCTCATCAGCAACTAAGACATCTGGCTGATTTACAATAGCTCGAGCGATAGCAATTCTTTGTTGCTCTCCTCCTGATAATTCTCTAGGGAAACTCCACATTTTATCTCCTAAATCAACCAAATTTAATACATGAGGAACATCTGAGCGAATTTCTTCATCAGTTTTTCCTGCTGACTCCATTGCAAAAGCTACATTTTCATAAGCAGTTCTGTTAGGAAGTAATTTAAAATCCTGAAAAACGGTTCCAATTCTTTGACGATATCTTCCTATTTTATTATTTTTAATTTTATTTATATCTGTTGACTCAAAAAAGATATGTCCATCTGTGGGAGATTCCTCAGCTAAAAACATTTTTAGCAAAGTTGTTTTTCCAGCACCAGAAAAACCTACAATTGACACAAATTCTTCTGGTTCAATTGTTAGGGTTAAATCATCTACTACTTTTATTTTGTCTTGATATATTTTTGTAACTTTATCAAAGTAAATCATATTAAATTAGTTGAAAGTCTGTAATGTCGAAAGTCAAAAGTCTTTTTTAAAAAAATTGCAAAGCAATTTTTTTTACTTTATAGACTTTATAGACTTT
>JAGLLX010000012.1 GCA_023140255.1 Minisyncoccota bacterium
TTAATTTTTAAACAATCTAAACTCCCAAACATCATATTTATCATAAGTCTTTTCGTTGACAATATATATTGAGATAGATAAACGCTCTCTTTAACAAGAGCGTTGAAGAAACCAATCTTACACGGCGGTCTTAGACATTCATTTTTTTGGGTGTTTAAGGAAAAAATTCAACTTATATCGGTAAAACCTTACTAAAATTTTTAGAGGCAATACCGAGGGAAGAAAGGAGTCAAAAGTCCTTAAAGTCCATAATGTCAAAAGTAAAAAAATTTGTAGAACAAATTTTTTCCTTTCGACTTTCGACTTTTAGCTTTGTAGACTTATATTCACCCGTAGAGACTATACGTTGGGCCGAGCTTTTTAAATAAAGCTAGGAAGATTTAGTCCATGCAATTAGAAATAATTGAGTATCATGCGTGAGACAGGTTGGTCTCCTATCTGCTGCAGGCGTCGATTTTTGAGAAGATTTGCTCCTAGTACGAGAGGACCGGAGTGAACTAACCCCTGGTGTATCAGCTGTTCTGCCAAGAGCATTGCTGAGTAGCTAAGTTGGGAATGGATAACCTCTGAAAGCATCTAAGAGGGAAGCCAACTTCAAGATTAGAAATCATTTGAGACCCCTGAGAGATGATCAGGTGATAGGCTTTAGGTGTAAGTGTAGTAATACATTCAGCCGAGAAGTACTAATTCGTCGATTTTTTGTCAGAAAATCCAAAGCACATAATCTTGTGATTTATAAAATTACCTCTATTCAATAAATTTATATATTAAACATTGAGAAAACTTAAATTCTCTGTGTTGGTACTTTGTCGGAAGGGTAACACCTGTTCTCATTTCGAATACAGAAGTTAAGCCTTTTAGAACCGATGATACTCCTTCGGGGGAAAGTAGGTAGGTGCCAGCACAGATAATTTAAGTTTTTTTTAATTAAAAAATAAAAATCTTTTTTATAAATACTCCAATCGATTGGAGTATTTTTTATTTTCTCTAATTAGTCTAAAGGGGGGGTGAGCTTTGCTCACCCCCCTTTTTTATAATAAGTTTATTTGTTAAAATAACTATATCGTTTAATAAAATTAAATAAAAAAATTATAATGTCTTGGTCATCAAAAAGAAAAAATAGGTATGTAGGAGGATTGTTTTTAATAATTTTAGTAATCATAATTGTTATTTCTTATAAAGTATTTTACACAGCACCAACTTGTTTTGATGGGAAAATAAATCAAGATGAAGAAGGTATTGATTGCGGAGGTTCTTGTGATTTAATTTGTAGTTTTAATACCGTTGATCTGACTATAAGATGGTATAGAATGGTAGAAACCACAGATGGAGTTTATGGAGCAGTAGCAATGATAGAAAATGCTAATATTTATACAGAAGCTTCAAATGTTCCTTATATCTTTAAATTATACGACAAAGAAGGAATTTTAATTACAGAAAAACACTCTGAAGCTTTTATTCCTAATAATTTAATTTTTCCTATTTTTGAAGGGAATTTAATGGTAGGAAATAGGATCCCTGATAAGGTAACTTTTGAATTTAAAGAAAAACCAGTGTGGAAACATGTTGAAAATCTAAGTAGTCCTATTGCTTTATCAAATATTAGGTATGTAGAAAAAAATAATTCTCCTAGAATATTAGCTACAATAAAAAATGAATCAGTAAAAGATTTAAAAAATTTAGAATTAATTGTTCTTCTTTATGATATAGATGCCAATTTAATAAATAGTTCAAAGACAACTATTGATACTTTAAGAAAAGATTCTTCAGAATCTCTTATATTCACATGGTCAGAACTTTTTGAAAAGAAAGTTGTAAAAATAGATATAATTCCTGTTTCTAAATTAAATTAATGAAAATCAAAGATTTTCAGATTTAAGACCTGCCTGCCGGCAGGCAGGTTTATGATTTAAGAATTAAGAAGAAGTGGACGAGGCCTCGCCTCGCCCACTTATTGTCTTTGCAAGATATTTTTTTAGAACAATTTTTAGTAGTCCGACTACTGAATTTGCACTAACATGGCTTTGCCTAAAGGTTTTAAGTCAATAGACTAAAGTAGTCGGACTACTAAAAATTCTTTTCTTTAAAAATATCGCGACCACATCTACGAGTGATTTAAAAGTTCACTTTTTCTTAACTTTATGGACTTTAAGGACTTTTGACTTTATACTATTCTATTATGTTTAACAAATTGAGAATTGATATTGATTGGATTTTATTTTTTTCTACACTTCCTATTGTGTTTGCTGGGCTGATTACAATGAACTCTTTTGTAGGAGATAATTATTTTTTTGAAAAACAGATGATTTGGTTGTTTCTTTCAGTAATAACTTTTTTTGTTCTAAGTTTAATAGATTTCAGATTTTTAAGAAAAACACAGGTTTTAATTCCTATGTTTGTGTTTTTTGTAATTATTTTACTAGGTTTGTTTATAACAGGTTCTGTTTTTAAAGGAGCTCAAAGTTGGTTTAATCTAGGGCTCTTTTCTGTTCAACCATCAGATATAGTTAAATTAGTCCTAATATTTTTATTAGCTAAATATTTTTCTAAACGTCATATAGAAATAGCGAATGTCCGTCATATCTTTGTGTCAGGTTTTTATGCCTTTGTTTTCTTTGTTTTAGTGCTTTTACAACCGGATTTTGGTTCAGCTATTATAATTTTCTTTATTTGGTTAGGAATGGTTTTAGTATCCGGAATTTCAAAAAAACATTTATTAGCTGTTTTTTTGGTAGGAGTTCTTTCTTTTGCAGGACTTTGGTTTTATGCTTTTCAGGATTATCAAAAACAACGAATAATGACTTTTATTCACCCAATGGCTGATATTCAAGGAGCTGGTTATAATGCTTATCAATCAACTATTGCTGTGGGATCAGGGCAATTATTTGGAAAAGGGGTGGGTTTTGGGACCCAGTCACGTTTACAATTTTTACCTGAATATGAAACAGACTTTATTTTTGCTGCTTTTGCAGAGGAGTGGGGTTTTGTAGGTGTTTTGCTTCTTTTTGCATTTTTTGCTATTTTAATATGGAGAATTTTAGCTAATGCTACTAAGGGAGCCACTAATTTTGAAGTTCTCTATGGACTTGGTTTAGTTATTTTGATTATTAGTCATTTTACGGTTCATATCGGTATGAATATTGGTTTATTACCAGTAACAGGAATTACTATTCCTTTTATGAGTTACGGAGGATCTCACCTTTTGATGGAGTATGCTGCCCTAGGGATTTTAATGGGAATGCGAAAATATGCCCGAGTAGCCCACAGAAGTGACATGGGAAATGAATTCCTTGGTATGGAATAAGAGTTATAAAATTATTAAAATACTATTCTAAACCCTCAATCCTTGGCTCTGTTGAGCCAAGGATTGAGGGTTTTAATATAAATCTTTTGTATTTTCTACCATTGTTTCAAATGAAAATTTTTCTTTGACTTTTGTGTATAGATTTTCGCTTAGTTTATTTCTTAGGTTTTCATCTTTAATTAATTTTTCCAGAGCATCTTCAATTTCATCTTCTTCTTTTTCTCCAATTAAAATTCCGTTTTCTCCATCTGAAATTAATTCAGGAATCCCACCTACTTCAGTAGCTATTACAGGCAACTTCGCTAATCCAGCTTCTAGCAATACAAAAGGGAAGCCTTCTTTAATAGATGGAAGTAAAAAAATATCAAAAGCTTTTAGATATTGGCTAGCATTTTCTATTTCCCCAACTAAATAAACATTATTTTCTAAATCATATTTTTTGATTTTCTTTTCTAAATATTCTCGCTCTTCTCCTTCTCCAATGATTATAAATTTAAGTTTATTATTTCTCCGTACTAATTTTTTAAAAGCCTTGATTCCATATTTCAATCCTTTGTTTTTATGTAATTCAGTAATTGTTCCAACTACTAAATCATCATCTAAAATTTTAGTTAATTTATTTTCAGCTTCTTCTTTATTTAAAAAATAAATAGGTTTAATTCCGTTATAAATCTGCACTAATTTTTTATCATTCACAAAGAACCAATCAATTACTTGTTTATATTCTTTTTTAGCTAAAACAATTGTTTTGTGACTTAATAAAATAGTTACCCAACTAAAATATTTAATTAAGATAATTTGCCAAAGAGGTCTTTTTTCGTTGAAAGTCCAACCATGAGCTGTATAAATAATTCTATCAATATTAGCTAATCTTCCCAAAAAAGCTCCTAAACCACCAATTTTAGGGCTATTTAAGTGAATAATGTCTGGCTTTTCCTCTTTCAGAACTTTCCATAAATTCTTAGCAACTTTAAATTCGCTAAATAAATTAACATCTCGTTCAAGACCCTCAATTTTAATTGTCTGAATACCAGTTTCTTTTAATTTTTTACTTAATTCTCCAAAAGGTTTTCCGTAAGCGACTAAAACTTCGTAATCATCTCGTCCAGTCATTTCAGAAGCTAAATCAAAAACATATTTTTGTGCTCCACCCCAATTGGCTTTTGTTATAAAATAGATTATTTTTTTTCTCATCTCGTTAGAGATAATTTACTTTTAATAAATTATCTTGGTTTGGTTAATAATTAACTTTCCCACTTACTTTAAGTTTAAAAAATCTCTAACGGGACAAGTTATTTAAATTTTATCATTTACCTCTTTATTTTGCGAGAGAAATCTTATATAATCAAGAAAAATGTTAATTCTTAACAAAAAAGAACCTATATTATTATTTATTGGAGATATCCTCTTTTTTACTATTTCTCTATGGATAACTCTAACTATCCGTCAGAGTCAAATTCCATCTTATCAAGTTTTTTTGGATCATTTAATTCCTTTTTCTTATTTATTCTTTATTTGGGTTCTGGTATTTTTTATAGCAGGATTTTATGAAAGAAAGGCATTAATTAACCACAGAGATTTTTTCTCAGAAATTTTTGTTGCTCAAATAATTAACAGTATTATTGCTTTTATCTTTTTTTACCTTCTTCCAATTTTTGGCTTAGCTCCTAAAACTATTATCTTTATATATTTAGTAGTTTCTCTAATATTAATTTTAATTTGGAGAGTTTATATTATCGCTTTGTTAGGAATAAAAAGGAAATTAGATGCGATTTTGATTGGAAGAGGGAAGGAAATGAAACAACTTAAAAGGGAAGTAAATAATAATTCTTGGTATAATCTTAAATTTGTAATTAGTTTAGATTTAGATGAACATCCTGAAATAGATTTTCAGAAGGAAATAATGAATCCTATTTTTGAAAATAAAATTTCAACGATTGTTTTAGATTTAAAAGATGAACAGCTTCAAAAGCATATTCCACATTTTTATAATTTAATTTTTTCAAAAATCAAATTTTTAGATATACATGAAATTTACGAAGATGTTTTTGATAAAATCCCTCTTTCTCTTATTCACTATAATTGGTTTTTAGAGAATGTAAATTCTTCACAAAAACGTATTTATATGATGATAAAAAGAACTATGGATATTGTAATTGCTTTGCCGTTAGCTATCATTTCTTTAATTTTTTATCCTTTTGTTTACCTTTTGTTAAAAATTGAAGGTAGAGGACCTATCTTTTATTTCCCAGAAAGAATTGGGCGAAATAATGGAATAATTAAATTAATTAAATTTAGAACAATGACTCAGACTCCGACTGATGGTGGAGAGTGGGGGAAAGATCAAAATAAAGTAACTAAAGTAGGTGCATTTTTAAGAAAATGGAGAATTGATGAATTGCCCCAATTATGGAATGTGTTAAGAGGGGATATTTCTTTGATTGGGCCAAGGCCAGAATTTGTTTCTGCCGTGGAAAGATATGAAGAAGAAATCCCACATTATGGAATAAGACATTTGATTACTCCAGGACTTTCTGGTTGGGCACAAATTTATCAAAAAGAAGCTCCTCATCACGAGACTGATATAAAATTAACTACTGAAAAATTATCTTATGACTTGTTTTATATTAAAAATCGGTCATTTTTAATTGATTTAAAAATTGCTCTTAAAACTGTTAAAACACTTTTCTCTAGAAGTGGGAGTTAAATAAAAAAGAAAAAGCCTTGAATTTAGTTTTTACTAAATTCAAGGCTTTTGTAGGATTGCGAAAAAAAATTAAGAAGTTGGTGAATTATCTTTTTTTCTTTCTTCAAAAAAAGAGTCTATTTCCTCTCTCACTTTTTTTGCACATTCTTTACAAATTCCGTGAGTGACTGTTCCGTTACTACAAGGTTTTTCTTCGCCTATCTCTTTTTTGCACCATGCACATAGTACTGTCATTTTTTCCTCCTTTTCTGTATTTAAAAATAAAACTAAATTTCTGTCTACACTATACCATATCTATATTGTTATTGTCAAATGGTGGATAAAATTATTCTCTTATCTTTATTTTAAAAAATTGATATAATATTGGGATGAATGAAAAAATATTTTATTATTTAAATAATTTTGCTTTGCAAAATGAATTATTTGATACCCTTGTTATTTTTATAGCAGATTGGTTAATTTGGTGGATGTTTTTTGGAATAATAGTTTTGTTTTTATATAAACAAATAACAATCAACCAGTTTTTGAAAATAATTTTTTGCTCAGTTATTATTTGGGGAATTTCATGGGTTACAAAACAATTATATTTTAGTCCTCGTCCATTTTTGGAATTGAGTAATGTAAAATTGCTTTTTGAACATGGTTTTAATAATTCAATGCCTTCTGGGCACACTGTTTTAGCTACTTCTTTAGCCATGACAACTTATTTATATAATAAGAAAGCGGGAGTTGCTTTTTTGCTTTGTTCTGTTTTAGTGGGATTATCAAGGATTGTTGTAGGAATCCATTGGCCTTTAGATATTTTGATTGGATTATTGTTAGGGGTAACTGGGATATTAATTTTAAATAAATTCTTAAATAAGTTTGATTTTCACTTTGTTTAGGCATATAATCTGTCCATTAATATAAAATTAAAAGTATATGTTTATAATCAAAAATAAAAAATTCTTTTTTGCACTTTCAGCCATTTTGGTAGCTTTATCAATTTTTTCTATTACTTACTTTGGTTTGAATTTTGGAATAGATTTTAAAGGAGGTGCTATTACAGAAATAGCTTATTTGCAAAATGAAAACAGCTCAGAACCACAAGTTCCTGTAATATCAGAATTAAAAATTGAGTTAGAAAAACTTGAATTAGGAAGTTTTACTATTCAAGAGACTTCAGGTGATTTATCTAATGAAGAATTAGGAGGAGTAATATTAAGAACCCGAGATTTAACAGAACCAGAAAGACAAGCTGTTTTTTCTGTTTTAAGCCAAGAAGGAACATTTTTGACAGAACAAAAAAGATATAATTCTATTGGACCTGTTATTGGAGAGGAATTAAAAAGCAAAGCTTTGTGGGCAATTTTAGTGGTTGTAATTGCTATAATTTTATTTGTAGCTTTTGCTTTTAGAAAAGTAACTGAAGTAGCAATGGAAGAAAATAAAGTTTCTTCTTGGAAATATGGGTTTGCAGCGATTGTAGCTTTGATTCATGATATTTTAATTCCTACAGGAATATATGCTTTTCTAGGTTCAATGTTTATAGATTACCAAATTGATACTATTTTTATTATGGCAATTTTGGCTATTTTAGGATTTTCAGTAAATGATACTATCGTAGTATTTGATAGGGTTAGAGAAAATTTAGCTCATTCTAATAGAGAAGATTTTGATGAAATAGTAGGGAAGTCTCTTTCACAAACTATTGCTCGTTCAATTAATACTTCATTAACTACTTTAGTTGTTTTAGGAGCTTTATATTTCTTTGGAGGAGAAGCGACTAAGCAATTTGCTTTGATTCTTTCTATGGGAGTAATCTTCGGAACATATTCATCAATTTTCCTAGCCAGTCCCCTTTTAACTTTATTTAAAAAGAAAGCTTAAAAAATCAAATTAAAAGGAGCGACG
>JAGLLX010000013.1 GCA_023140255.1 Minisyncoccota bacterium
CTTTATAGACTTTATAGACTTTATAAACTTTTGACTTAAGTTTATTATAACAAAAAAATATTTTGAAAGGTAGGGGAAAACAATCTTAATTTTGTTCTGCTTTTGCTAATGCTTCAATAACTACTTCTATATTCCCTGCTAAAATTTTTTCTAAATTATGCCAAGATTCTTTGATCCGATGATCTGTAATTCTGTCTTGTGCATAATTATAAGTTCTAATTTTTTCAGAACGATCAGCTGTTCCTATTTGTGATTGTCTTTCTGAAGAATATTTTTTAGCATCTTCTTCGTCTTTTTTTTGTTGTAATTTTGCTATTAACATAGACATTGCTTTTTCACGATTTTTTGCCTGACTCCTTTCAGCTGTACAACGAACGTCTATCCCCGTTTCTTTATGAACTAAACGAACTGCTGTTTCTACTTTATTTACATTCTGTCCTCCAGCCCCACTAGAACGAGAAAATTCCATATCATATTCTTCAGGAGCTAAAGTAATCTCTGTGTAATTTCTAATTGGCATAATAGCTACAGAAGCAGTTGATGTATGGATTCTACCCATTTTTTCTGTAACAGGGACCCTTTGTACTCGATGGACACCTGTTTCAAAACGAAGTTTCTTATAAACATCTTGTCCTTTTATTTCAAGGCTTACTTCTTTGTATCCCCCTGAAGAACTAATAGAAGACCCTAGTACCCTAGATGACCAACCCTGTTTTTCTGAAAATTTTTCATACATTTCAGCTAGATTTTGGGCAAAAAGTGAAGCTTCATCCCCTCCTGCTCCAGCCCTAATTTCTAAAATGATTTCATTAGGAAATTTTTCTTCTTCTTTCGTTTGTTCAATAATATCTAAAATCTGTTCTTTGAGTGATTGTCTTCTCATCTCAAATTCTTTTAACTCTTCTTGGGCTAATTCTTGTAAAGAAGAATCTGTTTCAGCCATTGTTTTAGTTTGATTTTCTTGATGTAAAATAGACTCATATTCCTGAGCTAAATAAGAAGTTTTAGAGTTCTTTTTGTATTCTTCTAAATCTTTCAAAGTAAAATTAACCCCGTCTAAAATTTCGGAATTTTCTGCATTTTTTTCTATTTCTTGATTTGTCATTGCATTCTTTAAATTAATAGCTTAATAAATTTAAAAATTTTTCATTATAATAAATATTTTCTTTTTTATATTTAAATTTATTAACAATTCCTATCTTTTCTAATTCTGAAAAATATTTTGATGCAGTATTTCTATGGATTCCTAATTGCTCTGCCATTTTTTTCTGAGAATAAAAAGAGTTAGAAAAAAGATAGTCAACCATCTCTGAACTTAAAATATTAGATTTTTTATTAACACCTATTTCTTTTTGTTCAATAATTAACTGTTTAATTTCTAGTATCTTATTTCTAGTTTCTTTCGCCTGTCTATCTATACCAACTAAAATATATTTAATCCAGTTTTTCCAATTTCCTTCTTTGGTAACTTCTAGAAGCAATTTATAATATTCATCTCTATTTTCCAAGATATATTTACTTATAAATAAAGTCGGTAAATCTAACCTTTCAACTATAACTAAATATAAAACCATTAATATTCTTCCTGTTCTCCCATTACCCTCTAAAAATGGATGAATTGCTTCAAACTGATAATGCATTATGGCCATTCTGATAAGAGGGTCTATATCCTCAAACCCTTCTTTGTCATTAAAATAGTCTTCAAAATTTTTCAACTTGTCATTTAAAATATCTTTTCCTTCGGGAGGAGTATAAATTATTTTTTTGGTTTTACTGTTTCTTATTGCTATATCTGAAACATTTCTTATACCTTTTTTGCTTGGTTCAAGAATAGCTTGAATCTTTATGAAATCGTTAGAGTTTAAAAAACCTCGTTCATTAAAAATTTGGAATCCCTTCATTAAAGCATTCCTGTAATTAAGGACTTCTTTCTCTGCACCAGCTAGTTCAGATTCTTCATAAATTATATCAGCTTTCAAAACTTCAGAAACAGTAGTATTTATATTTTCAACACCATTACTAGCCACTCCTTCACGAATAGAAAAAGGAGATATTAACACGAAACGATTAGGAAGAATATGAGCAGCCCCTTTTAATTCATAAATTGAATTATTAGCTTTATTAACTAATTTAAGCAATTCTACATCATTAAAATCCTCTTTTGGCGGGAGGTTGGGCAATTCGTTATACGGAATTTCTGGTTTAAAACTCATAATTTAGTTATGCACAAATATTACCATATTTTGTGCATAACTTCAACTATATGCACAACTATTGTGGATAAGTAAAAATAAAAGGTGGCGAGCTTTAGCTCGCCACCTTTTATTTTAAAATTATTTTTTAGCTGCCATTCTAGCCTTGAATTTCTCTACTCTTCCGGCTGTATCTAATACTTTTTCATTTCCTGTATAAAAAGGATGACAAGCACTACAAATTTCTATATTAATCTCTTTTAAGGTTGAACCCACTTCAAAATCTGCACCACAAGCACATTTCACTTTAGAGTTTTCAAAATATTCTGGATGTATATCTTTTTTCATAACAGCTAATATTATACATTTTTCAACTTAAATAGCAATAAAAGAATTTTAGATAAAAAGAAAAAAAGGGCGAAGTAAACCTGTCCGCCTTAGGAGGAGCCTCACTCTTTTCTTTAATCCTTTATTTAAAATTAAAGATAATCTCTAGTATAGAGATTATGTTATTGTGAATAATAACATAATAGATAATTAGTGAGAAATAAGTTAGATTAAGTTTTTTTAAAAACTTTACTATTTGGAAGCCGGGCTTCCAAATAGTAGGAATCTGACTCCTACTATTAGAGTTTTTTCAAAAATACCTCGCCCTTTTTTACCTCCTATGATAAAGTAAATCAATTTCTTCTGCGCTTAAGGCTCTGTTGTAAATGCGAACATCGGAGATTGAACCGTCAAATTCATAAGAGCCATTATCGTATTGTCCAATATATTGATTACACGAAGGATTAGTTATGGAAGAATACGGTCCAGTTGTAGTACCGTCCTGCTCTCCATTTACAAAAACTTTCATATATCCATCACTATCATATGTAGCAGAAACAAAATACCAAGTATCTGTTTGTAATATAGTGGTTCCGTAGCAATTTCGTTGTACATCACTTCCATCTTTAATACTAAGATGTAATTTATTAGTATTTCTTATCTCAAGATAAGGAATATGACGACTCATAATCATATTATAATCTTTAGAAAAACTATCTCCCTTTATCCATGCTGTATATGTAAAACCATCATTATCAACATCAAAGGCAGTTGAATCAGTAATTTCTACATAATCATCAACTCCATCAAAACTCAAAGCTCCGTCAGATTCTCCGTCTTTTCCTGTTGTTGATGTTGGTCCTGTTATTGTTCCATCATTTGAATAAGGGGTTTTGTCTCCTGTGATTGAGACTGGAGGGTCTAGGTGGTATTCGTTGACGTCATCTCCATTACCCCCAATAATAAACATTTTTGATCCATCTCTGTTGAAAGATATGTATCTAGAATCTGTCTCTTGAGCAGAAACAGAAAAAACTGAATCATAAGAACAAGTAGATACATCAAAAGCTGTTGTACAATGATATTCATTAACATCATCTCCTGTAACCCCAACAATATACATTTGTGTTCCGTTTGTGTTGAAAGCAATTCCGATAGGAAGTGACTCTTGAGCAGAAACAGAAAAATTAGAATTATAGGAACAAGTACTAACATCAAATCCAGTTGAACAATGATATTCATTTACATCAACTCCTGTAATACCAACAATAAACATTTTTGTTCCGCTAGGATTAAAAGCTATTCCATGTGGATTTGAATCTTGAGCAGAAACAGAAAAAACTGAATCATAAGAACAAGTAGATACATCAAAAGCTGCTGTACAATGATATTCATTAACATCATCTCCTGTAACCCCAACAATATACATTTGTGTTCCGTTTGTGTTGAAAGCAATCCCTCTAGGTTCTGTTTCTTGAGCAGAAAAACTAAAAACAGAATCATATGAACAAGTACTGACATCAAAGCCTGTTGTACAATGATATTCATTGACATCGTCTCCATCATTCCCAGGAATAAACATTTTTGTTCCGTCAGTATTAAAAGCTATTCCGTATGGGTGTGTATCTTGGGTAGAAAGAGGAAAAACAGAATCATAAACAGCTGTAGAAACATCAAAACCTCCTTGTTTTGTTTTTTCACTCTCTGTATCTAAAGGCCAAGAACCTACTAGTCCTTTTTGTAGAGATCCTGGAGATATTCTAGGTCTATATGAATGATAGAGATTGTTTATTTCAGTTGTGTTTAAGGCTCTGTTGTAGATGCGAACGTCGGATAATTTACCATCCCATATATAAGTTGTGCCAGTATATGGATTACCTATCACATCAATTACAAACTGATTAGTCACCATTGTATCTGTATCAGATTGAATTCCATCAGTATGTGTAGTGATAGTATCTCCGCTTGCAGTAACAACAACGTGGTGCCAACCGTCATTAACAGCTTTACCAAACAAAGCATCTATATATGCAGCGTCATCAAAATGAATTCTAATATATGCTGATGAAAGACTATAGCCTTGATGATAAAACCGATTAGCGTTAGCATCTTTTTCCCCAATGGTCATATTAGAATTAGCATCTTGAAGAAACCAATAACCTATTGACCACGAACCATGTTCTAATGTAATTTCAGAAGAAAGTTCTATATAATCATCCACCCCATCAAAACTCATTGCTCTATTTGATTGTCCCATTTGGTCTGTGGTTAAGATTGCACCACTAATAGTTCCATCGTTTTCGTATGGGGTTTTGTCTCCTGTGATTGTAGAACTTTTTAGACTTTCCGAATCCAAAGCCCACTGCCCGACTAGACCTTTCTGTAAATTACTTACTTGTGTTTTTGGACGATATTGTTCGTAAAGAGATTGTATTTCTGTAGCTGTTAGGGCTTGGTTGTAAATGCGAATGTCGGAGATGGAACCATCCATAACATTTGCATTTATTCCACCAGACATAGCACGACCTATCCTTAATTCATCAACCCAACTATTCTTATTATCACCAGTAAGCACATCTCCTAAGGTTTCAACAGTATCGACAAAAATCTTTATTCGATTAGCACTAAGACTCCATGTAAGAGTTAATTGATACCAATTATCAGCAACAATAGTATTTGAAGAAACAGCAAAATCCGGCTCTCCACCAGTCTGCCACCCAGATACAATTTTATTATCTAAACCTCTAAGCATAATAAATAATTTATCTTCACTACTTTCCCCATCTGCACTAACATTTCCAGAAATAATTACAATCTGGTCCTTATCAATCTCATCAAATTTTGCCCACAAAGAAACACTACCTTCAGACTCCGATATCATAGAATTTGAAGAAACAACTATATAATCATCCACTCCATCAAAACTCATTGCTCTATTTGATTGTCCCATTTGGTCTGTGGTTAAGGTTGCTCCGTAGATTATTCCGTCGTTTGAGTTTCCTGTTTTGTCTCCTGTGATAGGAATTGGTGGGTCTAGGTGGTATTCATTAACCTCATCTCCTGTAGTTCCAACTACAAACATCTTTGTTCCGTCTGAGTTAAAAGCTACTCCATGAGGTTCTGCATCTTGATTACCTACATAAAAAACAGAATCATAGGAACAAGTAGACAAATCAAATCCTGTTATGCAGTGATGTTTGATTATATTATTAACTTCATTACGTCCAACTACAAACATCTTTGTTCCGTCTGAATTAAAAGCTAACCCAAAAGTATCTCTGCTTTGATTTGAAATCAAAAAGTTAGAATCATAGGAACAAGTAGAGATATCAAAGTTTGTTGAGCAGTGATATTCATTAACTTCATCACCTGACCAATCAGTCAAAAATAATTTTGATCCTGTTGCGTTAAAAGCTATTCCTGTAGGATCCCTACTATAAGTACTAACACTAAGAGTAGAGTCATGGGAACAGGTACTAATATCAAAACCTGTTGTACAATGATACTCGTTTACACGACCCCAAGCATTTCCAGAAACAAACATCTTTGTTCCGTCTAAGTTAAAAGCTACTCCATGAGGAGATGCCTCTTGAGATCCTACAGAAAACGCAGAATCATAAGCACAAGTACTGACATCAAAACCTGTTGAACAATGATATTCGTTTATATCATTTCCAGCATCTCCAACAACAAACATTTTTGTACCAGCTGTGTTAAAAGTAATTCCTTTGGGATCTGTGTCTTGACTAGCTACAGAAAAAACAGAATCATAAACAGCTGTAGATACATCAAAACCTCCATCTGTTCCTTTCTCACTCTCTTCATCCAACGGCCAATAACCAACCAGTGATGCTTTTGAATCAGAAACTATTCCATATATTAGAGCAGCTGATGTTATACCAGAGAATATTAATATACCTGTTACTAACACTAGTATAGATGTGTTAATTTCTAATATTTTTTTAATTTTGTTTTTTATCTTTTTTCTCATTTTTAGATATATAAACAGGCTACTTCAAACAAACAGGTCTTTACCTATTTGTTTAATAAATATATGTGTGTATCCTATATTATACCTTGTTTTGTTTTTGCTTTTGTTTTTTGTTTTGGGGATAAGTAAAAGAGTCAAAAGTCTGTAAAGTTCGTAAAGTTAAAAGTAAAAAATTTGCAAAGCAAATTTTTTGTATAAATAGTAGTAGTCCGACTACTACTAAGTAGTCTGCATTACCAAATATACTCCAATCGATTGGAGTATATAAATAGTTTTAATAATAAATAGAGAGTATTAGTGCAATCGATTGAACTAATACTCCTTGTTCTAACATTCTGCAGAATGTTAGAATAGTTATGTTTTAAGCCATGCTAAATGGCTCATTAAAATGAGCCGTTTAATTTGTCTTTTATTTTTTAGTTATTTAGCAAATCTATATCCTTCTGAAATCCTTCAGCTCTTTTTGCTACCTTGTATCCGTAAGAATATGTCGGTCGCATATGTTTTAATAAAGTATTACTTGTTGTGTTATATAAACCAGAATAATATTTAGCTGCGGAACAACTCCATAAATCAAATTGACCAGAAAAAGCTGTTTTGCAACGATACATAGCATCACTCAAATATAAAGCTGTTCCAGTAAATGCATCTAAATTACTAAATGGAGAGGGAACTGAAACCCCCAAAACTTTAGATACACGATTTTTATAACCTGTTCCGTTGTTTTCATCCCACCAAGTATTCGGCATAAATTGAGAAGGTCCCATTGCCCCACCATAAGCTCCGTCTGTATAAATCGGACAAGATACAGGAGTCGTATCTGGGTTCATTCCCAACTCAGCAGTTATTGATAAAAAAGCTGGCTTTTGAGTATTACTCATTACTGTTCCTGCTTTATTTTGAGCTGTTTGATTATAAGTACACTGACCTTGATTCTTTCCAATCAAACCATTAATCCCTGACTCTTGAGATAAAATAGAAAGAGTCAAAGCAGCTTCTATCCCTATTTTTTCTTCATAAGGCTGAATTAATCTTAGAGCTTCTCCAAAAGTTAATTCCACTCCTCCAACAGTTCTAAATAATCTATTTTTAATTGCATTTTTTACTCTTTCTTTTTCAGCAATCACTGCTTTATATTCAGCTTCCTGATCTCTGTTTAAACTAAGCAAATCTTCTTTTTCATCCTTATAAACTTCTGCCTGTTTTTTTTCATTTTCTGTTTTTAATTTTAAGCCTCTTTCATTCATCTCAGATTCTTCTAATTGAGTTTTAGCTGTCTCTGTGTCTTTTTTAATTCCTCTTAATTCATTTAATTTATCATCTAACCCTTTTTTAACTTCACCAAAATCGTCAATGTCTATGAAAAAACTAGACAAGCTTTTTCTTGAAAGCAGCGCTTCTAAATAAGAAGAGGCATCTAATTCATTAGACCTTTTTATTAACACAGCCAAGTGTTCAATTATTTCTTCTGTTTTTTCAGAAAGAGTACGAATATCTACTTCTTTTTGATCAATTTCTTGACCTATTTGGTAAATCTTAACTTTAGTAGCTCTAATATCTAAATCAGTTTTATAAATTTTATTATCAATAATAGAAATATCTCGTTCAATTGTTACTGATTCTCTTTGTTTAGCATCTAACAAAATTTTTTGTTCTAGAGCTTCCTTTTCACACTGTAAGGAAATAGCTTCTAATTCAGCATCTGATTTTCCATCTAAATTTGTAATACTACATTCAAAAGCAAGCGAACTTAGAGGAAATAATAAAAAAGTAAATAATATTATTTTTATTTTTGAATCCATTCAACAAATTATAACATAAGCATCTTAGAACACGAGTTATCTCTTTAATAGTTTACTGACAAAATGAAAAGGCGACGGGCTTTAGCCCGTCGCCTTTTAAATTTTTAGTTCTTAAAAAGGTTTATTCTTTTGGAGAAGTTTCTCCTGTACCTTCTTCTTCAGTTTTACCTTTTTTTTCTATTTCTACATCAGCGATACTTTCTGGTTCAGAGCTTAATTCTTCCTCCACTTCTTTCGCTTCTGTAATAATAGCAACTACTTCATTCTCATCACCAATTATTTTAGCTGATTCAGGTAACTTCAAATCTTTAGCTAGAATCTGACTTTCAAAATCTACCAATGAAGAAATATCCACTTCTATCATTTTAGGTAAATCTTTCGGCATTACTTCAATCTTTAATTCATGTAAAGCTTTTACCAATAATCCTCCTAATTCTTTCATGGCGGGAGCAACTCCTACAAACTCCAGAGGAATTTCAGCTTCCATAACTTTTCCTCTTTCAACTATATAAAAATCAACATGACGAGGGTCATCTGTAAAAGGATCAAAATCTATGGCTTGAATAATAGCTTCTTTCTCTTCCCCTATTCCTTTTAGCGTGATCAAAGATGATCCACCAGCTTCTCTCCAAACTTTTTTAAAATCAGCATAAGGGATTGTAATTGATGTAGACTCTTCTTTTTTACTATAAAATACCCCCTTAATTGATTGAGTAAGACTTTCTACTTTATTAGCTTCGGGAAATTTGTTTTTCAAATCCCTTTTTTCTATATTTAAAATTAATGACATAACGGGTAAGATTATAAAGGAAAATACATCAAAATACAAGCCCTTTTATTAGGAATTTAATCCACTTCTCCATTTTTTCTATAGTGTTATTGTGATATAATTTTAAAATACTAATTAATCTTATATTATTTATGTTTTCCTTAGCCGAAGAAATAAAAAAAGCCCAAGAAAATAATACAGCTATTGGACATTTCAACATCTCCAATTTAGAAATGTTGAAAGGAGTTATTTTAGCTACCCAAGAACTATCTATAGATGAAAAAGTTCCTGTAATCATAGGTCTTTCTGAAAATGAAAGAAAATATATAGGGGATAATCAAATCATGGCTTTTATTAAAAGTCTGAGGGAAGAAACAAATCACCCTATTTTTATAAATGCAGACCATTGTAAATCTTACGAAAGTGCAGAAAAAGCTGTTCATGCAGGATATGATTCAATTGTTGTAGATAATTCTAAATTACCTTTTCTTGAAAATATTAAAGCAACAAAAAAAACAACTTCTATATTAAAAAATATTAATCCTGAAATTATAATTGAAGGAGAACTTGGATTTATAGGTGAATCCTCTACATTATTAGATAAAATCCCTTCCGAAGTAGAAATAACTGAAGAAAGTATTACTAAAGTTATTGATGCTAAAAAGTTTGTTGATGAAACTGAAGTTGATATGATATCTCCCGCTGTTGGAAATATGCACGGAATATTAAAAAATTTCCTAAACCCTAATCTACATATAAAAAGAATTAAAGAAATTTCAGAAGAAGTAAAAATTCCTTTAGTTTTACATGGAGGATCTGGAACAGCTACTGAAGAAATATCTGAAGCAATAAAATCAGGAATCGCTATTATTCATTTTAGCACCGACTTAAGAATAGCTTTCAAAAACGGATTAACTGATTTAGTTGAAAATTATTTTCCCAACAACCCTAATGAAATAACTCCTTACAGATATATGATTATTCCCACTGATGAAGTTAAAAAAGTTGTTATTGAAAGACTAAAACTACTTCAAAACCTAAAGTCTTAAGTTAAAAACTTTTATTAAAATTTATAATTAAAAACCTTTTTAAATTATGTTAAATAACGAATTTGATTTTATTGCTATTGGAGACATTGTAATAGACGCTTTTATTCAAATGAAAGCAGCTAGAGTTAGAGAAGAAAACGGAAGTTCAGAAATTTGCTTTTCCTTCTCTGATAAAATCCCTTATGAGCAATTAGACATAATTCCAGCTGTAGGAAATAGTGCTAACGCAAGTGTTTCAGCTAAACGTCTAGGGCTTAATTCTGCTTTAGTTACTAATATAGGGGATGATGACTTTGGTCGCCAATGTCAAAGAGTTTTGGAACAAGAAAATATTAATACAAAATTTTTAAAAATTCATTCTGGAGAAAAAACAAATTATCATTTTGTTTTATTATTTAAAGCTGAAAGAACTATTTTAGTTAAACATACAGAATATGATTATAAATTACCTAATTTAGAAAAACCAAAATGGATTTACTTAAGTTCTTTGGCTAAAAATTCATTTCCATACCATATGGAAATATCAGAATATTTAGAAGAAAATCCTGAAATTAAATTTGCTTTTCAACCTGGGACCTTCCAGATGGAGTTAGGTTATGAAAAATTAAAAAATCTTTATAAAAATACAAAACTATTCTTCTGTAATGTCCAAGAAGCTAAAAGAATTTTAGGAGAAGTAAACCCTGAAATCATAAATCAAACAATAGGAAAAGGAAAAGAAGAAATTATCATTTATCTTTTAGCTGAAATGAGAAAATTAGGACCTGAAATTGCAATAATTACAGACGGACCAGATGGAGCTTATGCTGATAATGGAGAAAAAATATTATTTGTTCCAATGTACCCTGACCAGAAAACACCTCTAGATAGAACTGGAGCAGGAGATGCCTTCAGTTCAACTGTTACTAGTGCTTTAGCTAGTGGGAAAAACCTAGAAGAAGCATTATTGTGGGGACCAATAAATTCTATGAGTGTTGTTCAGTATGTAGGTGCTCAAAAAGGTTTACTGTCTCGAGCTAAATTAGAAGAATATCTAGAAAATGCACCCGAAGATTACAAAGTAACAAGTATATAAAAAATAATATTTAAAAGAGCGACGGGCTAAAGCCCGTCGCTCTTTTTTTAATCAAATCTATAAACTTAAATCATAAATAGCTTTTTTAATCGCTTCTTTATCTAAAGCATAATGCTTTAGTAATTCTTCTGCTTTTCCTGATTGCCCAAACTGATCTTTAACTGCAATAAATTTTATTTTAGTCGGTAATTTTTGAGATAATAATTCAGCTATTGCAGATCCCATTCCTCCCGCCTGTTGATGATCTTCTACTGTTACAATAGCTTTAGATTTTTTTGCAATAGTTAAAATTCTTTCTTCCTCTAAAGGTTTAATTTGAGAAATGTTAACAACTCGTGTGCTAATTCCCTCTTTTTCTAATTCTTGAGAAGCAATTACTGCCTGAGCAACTAAATGCCCTGTTGCCATAATTACAATACCTGCCTCGCCGGCAGGCAGGTCCCCTTCCTGAGAAAGATTTTCAAAATCTATATCTTCAGTCGCCATTCTAGATAAACGAATATAAACAGGACCTTCTATTTGAGCTGCTTTTTTTGTTAATTTTTTAGCTTCTTCAAAACCAGCTGGAGAAAAAATAGTTACCCGAGGAATTGCTCGCATTAAAGCAATATCTTCTAAAGCTTGATGACTGCCTCCATCTTCTCCGGTGACTACTCCAGCATGCGAACCGATTATTTTTACATTTGCATTGTTATAAGCAATAGTCGTTCTGATTTGTTCCCAATTTCTTCCGGGAGAAAAAATTGAAAAGGAAGTCATAAAAGGGATTTTCCCCATAGCTGACATTCCAGAAGCCACCGAAGCCATATCTTGCTCAGCTACTCCAACTTGCACAAATCTTTCTGGATATTTTTCAGCAAACTTATCTGCTCGAGTTGATTCCGTTAAATCTGCTGATAAAACTACGATATTTTCGTTTTCTTGTCCTAATTCTAAAAGTGCTTCTCCAAAGCCATCTCTTGTTGATTTTAATATTTTCTTCATATATTTAATATTATAACTTATTTTTTAACAATTTAAATTTCAATTGAAATAGGGCAGTGATCTGAACCCCAAATATTATCATGAATTTTAGCTTTTTTGATTTTTTTAATTAGTTTTTTTGACACCACAAAATAATCAATTCTCCAACCTATATTTCTTTCTCTTACCATCGCACGATAAGACCACCAAGAATACTGAACTTTTTTGGGGTGTAAATCTCTAAAAGTATCTACCATATTATCATCTAGAAATATTGTCATCCATTCTCGTTCTTCTTTGGTAAATCCTGGATTTCCATGATTATCTTTTGGCCGTGCTAAATCAATTTCATTATGAGCTACATTTAAATCCCCTGTTATAATTACAGGTTTTTTCTTTTCTAATTTTTTAACTAATTTGTGCAAAGCCTGATTATATTCAATTTTATAATCCAACCTTGAAAGTTCATGATTAGAATTAGGGAAATAATTATTAATTAAATAAAAATCTTTAAATTCTAAAGTTTGTGTCCGCCCTTCTACATCAAATTTATCAATCCCCAACCCAGTTTTGACATTTAGTAACCCGGTTACCAAATCTTTTTTGATTAGGGTTAGGGTTCCGCTGTAACCTGGTCTTTTGGCTGAATTCCAATATTCTATATAACCATATTCTGAAAAAATAGTTTCTCCCATTAAATTTGCGGGGAATTCTTTTGCTCGAGATTCATCAGAAATTTTTATTTCTTGCACACATAAAATATCAGCTTTACCTGATTTTAAAAAAGTCTGAGCTTCTGGTTTTTTAATCCATGCTCTTATTCCATTTATGTTCCAAGAATAGATTTTCATAGAAGATAGTATAATGTATCAAGTATCAGGTATCAAGTATAAAATAATATTCTGGTGTTCTTGAGAACAATGGAATAGATTTGTAATTTTTATAAAAAAGAGATTTTATTCCACTAAAATGCTGAGGGTTTTGGTGGAATTGAAGTAAAATTCATTATGGTATTATTGATAATACCATAATAAGAATTAGCTTTAAGATGAAAAGCCCAACACCTCGTTATTAAAAGGTGTTGGGCTTTTTATTTTGGATATCAATGAGGTTAAAAATTAAAAACGATTCCATCTTTGGTTGCTCTTGCTCTGTCAGGGCAATCTTCCCAAATAGCACCTAATATCACTTTGCAGTGATACTCTGCTTTCCTAAAATCAGAATCGATTTTTTTCATCTCATTTACAAAATACCAAAAATGAGTTCCGCCGAACAGCCTAAAGCAGATAGAAATTTCTCCTGAATTAGCTTCCGAAGAAAGAGGACAACCACATCGACACGGCAAAAATTCTTTACAGTAACCACAAGGAACTACAATCCTTAATCTATAAAATCCATCAGTAGTAAGAAAACGTTCTTTTTTTTGAGTTCTCTCCAATGTCTCAACCCATTTCTGAGCAGACAACAACCAATTTTCATACGAAATCTCTCTAATCTCTTTGGTTTCCATTTCAATACCTCCCCTTATGGTTTAAAGATGAATATCCACAAATTTAAAATTACAAACAAATCTATTTGTAATATATCATAATTAATGATTTTTGTAAATGGCTTTTAGCTAATCGTCGGCTCAACAGAGCCGACGATTGGGGTATTTATCAACTTAAAATTTAAAATAAAAAGGCGGTGAGCTAAAGCTCACCGCCTTTTTATTTTAGTTTCCTTTTCTTTTGTTTCATTTCGTTTTTTCCTTTGAATTACAAATTTTATAATTCAGAGTTGACTAAATAAATTTAGTGGTCTCAACTTAAGGTTCCGAGACCAACACCCTTTCATTCTAGGAATGAAAATCAACCGTTTAAGTCTTTTAACTATTTAAAAATAGCGAAAAAACAAGTTCAATTTGAAATAATCCAC
>JAGLLX010000014.1 GCA_023140255.1 Minisyncoccota bacterium
TTCCGTCGTTTTCGTTTCCTGTTTTGTCAGTTGTTTTTGTTTCTTTAAGTGAAACATTGTCAATATAAACATTACCTGTACCAATGCTACCTAAATAAAAAATTATTCGGGTATCCCCTGAAAATCCATTAGTTGCTACAAAAGTATAGTCAAAAGTTTGCCATTCAGAAGTAAGTGTAATAGTTTCTTCCAAACCACAATTCGTATATGGAGTAGAATCTTTTATTACCCGTACTGATACAGAAGAAGAGGGAGTAAAATCTGCTTTAATTGCAAAAGATAAACGGTAAGCCTTTCCTGTAGCAATGGACATATATCTATTAGAAAAATTAATATCACCGTTAACAGAACCTCCTGCAGTAATGGTAATTTTGGCACCATAAGAACCAGAAAATTGTGTACTACTATCAATAACCTTACTACCGCTTGCTCCGTTACCCGAGTTAAAATAAGAAGACCAGTCAGTGAAATCACCTGTCTCAAAATCACCATTTGTGTTTATATTATCTCCAACTTTCTCACTCTCTTCATCCAACGGCCAATAACCAACCAGTGATGCTTTTGAATCAGAAACTATTCCATATATTAGAGCAGCTGATGTTATACCAGAGAATATTAATATACCTGTTACTAACACTAGTATAGATGTGTTAATTTCTAATATTTTTTTAATTTTGTTTTTTATCTTTTTTCTCATTTTTAGATATATAAACAGGCTACTTCAAACAAACAGGTCTTTACCTGTTTGTTTAATAAATATATGTGTGTACTTCATATTATACCTTGTTTGGTTTTTGCTTTTGTTTTTTGTTTTGGGGATAACTTACGAATGTTTTTTATAAAAAACATTCGGTATTATGTATTAAGTAGTTTTAATAATAAATAGAGAGTATTAGTGCAATCGATTGAACTAATACTCCTTGTTCTAACATTCTGCAGAATGTTAGAATAGTTATGTTTTAAGCCATGCTAAATGGCTCATTAAAATGAGCCGTTTAGCATGGCTTTAGATATGGCTCAAATGATTAAACGGCTACGTTCGTAGCCGTTTAGTTTTTTAAATTTAAGTTCCACTATTCTTTAATACTTGATACTAAAAATCAAAATAATCTAAATTTTTCAAAAAGAGGTCGAAAAATTTGATTATTTTTATTTTTTAGTTATTTAGCAACTTTAACCGCTTCAGCAAATTGTACTGATAATAATTTAGAAATTCCATCTGATCCCATAGTAACTCCATAAAGAATATTAGCTCGAGACATTGTCTCTCTATTATGAGTAATTAAAATCAACTGAGAATGAGAAGATAATTTTTCTATCATATCTCCATATTTTTTAGAATTAGCTTCATCAAGAGCTGCATCTGTTTCATCTAAAATAATGAAAGGTGGAGGTGACACTTGTGACATAGCAAATAACAACGCAATTGAAGTTAGAGACCTTTCCCCTCCGGATAACATCTGTAAACCTTTTGTTTTTTTATTAGGCAAAATTACATCAACCTCAACCCCTAATTCATCACTTTTAGATTCTTCATTTTCAACTTCATTTACTAATTCTTCATCGCTCACATTAAAATCATCTTTTTTTATTTTAAAAATTTTTTCCCTTACTAAACTTAAGTTAGCCTTTCCACCCCCAAACATTAAAATAAAGAATTCTTTAAATTGAGAATTTATTTTTTCTAAACCATTCCGAAATTCAATCTCTAATTTTTCTTTCAATTCATTAATTAATTTCAACAAAGACTGAGCAGTCTTTTCTAAATCTTCAATTTCTTTGTTCAAAAATTCATCTCTTTTTGAAGCTTCTTCATATTCTTTAACCACGTCCTCGCCTGAAAGTCCTCCACTATCCTCAATTAAAACCTTTATCCTTTCTATTTTCTTTAATCTATCAACCTGATTTTGTCTATCTTCATTTATAATTTTTTCTTCTTCCAGTTCTAAATCTTTAAACTGAACAGCATCTCGCCCAGCTATAATATAAGATTCATTTAATTCCTTCTTATAATTTTCATCAGCGAAGGAGGCTCTTTCTTCTATATTTCGTAAAGAGTTTAACATAGCGTTATGTTCTGTTTGCTGAGCCACAATTTCCAAAACAGCCAATTCTGCATCTTTATTTAAATCTTTATCTTTTTCTATCACTGTTTTTAAAGAATTATATTTTTCTAAAATAATATTTTCCTTTTCTGCTAATTCTTTGATTTGTTTTTCTATTTCTTTTTTTTCTATTTTCTGTTCTTCAATTTTTTTAGTTGATTCATCTTCTACCTTTTTTAATAATTCAACAGGCTTATCCTCTAATGAAGAAGATCGAGCTATTAAGTATCTTGATATAAATTGAGAAAAAGAATCTTTTATTTTAGCTAAGGCTTCCCTAATTTGACTAATATCTTCTAAATTATGAATTAATTTAATCTGTGAACTTATATCTAATTCTAATTCCTTTATTTCCTCTAAATCAACTTCTATTACCTCATTAGAGTTATCCCTCTTAATTTCTTCAACAAAGGTATTTTCTAAAGCAGAAATTATCCCTTCTACTCTCCCTAGTTTAAAAGTAGTCTGATCTTTTTCTTTTCTCAATTCATTTAATTGAAATTTTAAATCGTTTAATTCAGTAGGCCTGTTATCTTCTTTTTGGGCATTTTCTAAAACATTTTTTGCTTCCTGAGCTTTAAGTTCTAATTCAGCTAATTTTTCTATTAATGGTTTTTTCTCTTTAATATTTTTTTCCTGCCAATAATCTATATAGGTTTTTTCTCTTTTAAAATATTCTCTATATAAAACACCTAAATCCTTTCTCATTTCTAAAGTCTTTTCAATTTTATTAATCTGCCTTTTTAAAAATTTTAAATGAGGAGCATTTTCTTTTCTTAAAGACTGAACTTCTTCTATATTTTTTTGAACTTTTTCAAGTTTTTTTTCACTAACAATTCTCTTATATTGATAAATCTTTAATCCCAGAGCCTCTTCTACCATAACTCTCCTTTCTTTTGAATTAACATTTAAAATCTTATCAGCCTCTCCTTGAGAAATCATATGATGTCCCGAAGACCCAATATTTGCTTTTGCTAATAATTCTGAAATATCTTTTAAGCGTACAACAGATTTATTTAAAAAATACTGATTCGTTCCATCTCTGTGGACATGTCTTTCTACAATTACTTCATCAAAATCAATATCTAAAAATCGCTTTGTATTATCAAAAACTATTTTTACGCTAGATCTATTCCCTCTAGGAACTGTTTGAGAACCATTAAAAATTAAGTCTTCCCCTCTTTTCCCTCTCATTGATTTAATTGACTGTTCTCCCAAAACAAAACGAAAAGCTTCTGCCACATTTGATTTTCCTGAACCATTTGGACCAACAATAGCAGACACACTAGAGTTAAATTCTAAATTAGCTTTTTTACCAAAAGACTTAAAGCCACTTATTTCTAACGATTTTAAATACATTGAGTATTATTATATCACTTTAATAACTTTATAGTACAAGTCTAAATGTGGAATACTTAATTTTCAATCTATTGACTAATACAATTAAACTATTGTATAATAGCAACAAGAGTTCTTTAAATAAATAAGACATTTTTATCCACAACCCTTGCTGGTTTTATCATATCATTGTCCTATAATTATAGTGGCTGTATCAAAACCTGTAAATTTAAAAGGAGGGTAAAATGAAAAAGTATCTACAACATCATTTAAATGCTTTGAACTTTTACGCCTTCTTAAGAAAGTGTAAAGTTCGCAAAGTAGCAGCAAGGAAACTTGTTGCTTGGTGGGGAGACAGCTCATTTTACAAAACCTTTCTATACTAGGTAAATTAAGTTTACATCGCCCAGAAAACCGTCTCTGTCTGGGCGGTTTTTATCTTATTAACATCTAAAAACTTGCATATATTTTATTTATATTGTATTACTGTTCCAATGCTTCCTGTTAGAAATTTGGAGAAAATAAATTATTTTTTCAAAAATACTAAATACGGGAACAAAAAATTATCAGTTTAATTTAAAGATGTTTATTAAAAGTAATATGGGACTTGTCCCGTTAGAGATACTTTTAATACAGTGTCTCTAACAGAATGAAAAAATTATTAATTGTTGAGTCACCAGCAAAATCAAAAACTATATCAAAATATTTAGGAAGCGACTATGTCGTGGAATCTTCTGTTGGACATATTAGAGATATTCCTAAATCAAACTCTAAAAAAGCAAACGCTGTTGATATTGAAAATAATTTTAAGCCTAATTACGAAGTAATTAAAGGTAAGGAAAAAATAATAACAACTCTAAAAAGAGAAGCTAAGAAAGCTGACGAAGTTTTGCTCGCAATGGACCCAGACCGTGAAGGAGAAGCTATCGCTTGGCATATTGCTGAAGTTTTGAAATTACCTAATGCACAAAGAGTAGTCTTTAATGAAATTACAGAAGAAGCTGTTCAAAAGGCTATTTTACACCCACGAGATATTGACCAAGATTTAAGAAAAGCACAAGAAGCTCGTCGTGTTTTAGACAGACTTTTTGGTTATGGATTAAGTGGATTAATTTGGAAAAAATTACGTTACGGTTTATCAGCTGGAAGAGTTCAGTCCCCTGCTTTACGAATCTTAATGGAACGAGAAAGATTAATTAGAGCTTTTGAACCTGAAGACTACTGGACAATTACAGCCGAAGTTAAAGATCAAACAGGAAATATGTTTTCTTTAATTTGTTCTGAAGAACCTAGAGATGAAAAGAAAGTAGCTAAAATCACAAAAATTGCTGAGCAAGAAACTTGGAAAATTTTAGAAATCAAAGAAACTAACACAAAGAGATCTCCTCGAGCTCCTTTTATAACATCAACATTACAACAAACAGCTAGCTCTAGATTAGGATACTCCCCTAGCCAAACAATGATGCATGCACAAAGGCTTTATGAAGCTGGTTATATTACTTATATGAGAACTGATAGTATTACTTTAAGTGCTAATGCTCAAAAGCAAGCTCAAGAACTAATTACAAAAGATTACGGAAAAAAATATTTAGAACCAAGAGTGTTTAAATCAAAATCAAAAAATGCTCAAGAAGCCCATGAAGCAATTCGTCCTTCTAATTTATCTACAGCTAATGCAGGAAAAACAGAAGAACAACAAAAACTATACTCTTTAATTAGAAATAGAACTTTAGCTTCTCAAATGAGTGATGCTAAATTATTAAAAACTAAAATAATTGCGTCTGTTGGGAAAAGAGGAAAAGAAGACATAGATTTTCCTTATTTTGAAATTAATGGATCAAGATTATTATTTGATGGTTGGTTAAAAATTGACCCTGCTGCACGAGGAGAAGATGTTGAATTACCAGAACTTCAAACTGAAGATATCTTGAGTTTACTTAAAATATCAACTGAGGCTAAACAAACAACTCCTCCAAATAGATATTCTGAAGCTTCTTTAATTAAAGAGTTAGAAAAAAGAGGTTTAGGTCGTCCAAGCACCTATGCTACAATTACCCGTACTCTTTATGACAGAGGTTATGTAGAAAAAATAAATAAAGCCTTACATCCAACAGACACAGGTGATGCTGTAAGCTCATTTCTAGAAAATCACTTTGAAAATTATATTAGTGATGATTTTACTGCCGAAATGGAAAATGAATTAGATGAAGTAGCAGAGGGAAAAGGAACTTATGAAAAAGTTTTAACTGATTTTTACACACCTTTTGTTAAAGAAATTAAAAACAAAGAAGGAATTGAAAAAATATCTAATCTGGGTCCTGCTGAAGATAAATACAAATGTCCAAAATGTGGAGCAGGAATGGTTTATAAACTAGGAAAATCTGGTAAATTTATTTCTTGTGAAAAATTCCCTGACTGTGAAGGTGCATTAACTCTTGAAGGTAAAGAAATTGAAGGTCCAAAAGAAACTGGGGAAAAATGTCCTGATTGTAAAGACGGTAAATTAGTAATTCGTGAAGGGAAATTTGGAAAATTTGTTTCTTGTTCTAATTATCCTAAATGCAAATTTATTAAAGAAGATGAGGGAGAGAAAAAAAAGAAAATGACAGGAGTAAAATGTCCTGATTGTGAAGATGGAGAAATGATGGAAAGACGAGGTCGTTTTGGAATTTTTTATTCTTGTTCAAATTATCCAAAATGTAAAAATGCAATTAAAGCAAAACCCACTGGTAAAATTTGTGATTACCCGAGTGATGCAAAAGCAGGACAACCTTGTGGAGCTTTAATGATGGAAGGAACTAAGACTATTCCAGAAAGATGCTCTAATAAATCTTGTCCTAACCATAACCCACATAAATTAAATAAATTAAAGGAATAAAGCACTTATTTAGATTTTTAACTTGCTTAATCTTTAAAATTTGCTATTATTACAACAACTAAAAAGCCTCCTTATCGGCAGGAATATATACGAAAGAAATGGAAAATATATCTAATTTATTACCTTATATACAAATAACATTATCAATTCTATTGGTAATCGTTATTTTACTACAACAATCAGACGCTGGATTAGGTGGAGCTTTTGGAGGTGGAGATGACTTTTCTGGAGGACATACTAGACGAGGTTTTGAAAAAATTCTTTTTTATACTACTATAATATTAAGTATCTTATTTGTAATTTCTGCTTTTTTGGCAATTATAATATAAGCTTATAACTATTTATTAAACCCTACATCATTTCTATGAATAAATTTTGCAAAGCAAAATTTATTCTTAAATCTTATTTCTTAAATCTTAAATCTTAAATCTTTTGTTATGCTAAATAAAATAAAAACTATTTTTAACGATTTACTTAAATCAAAAATAGAAAAAATTCCTAGTATATATAATTCTTTTTCAACAACTGAAAGAGTAATATTTTATATATTATTAATAATATTTTCACTTTCATCTATCTTTTTATATAAAAATATAAACGACAGATTCTTAGTACAAATCCCTGTTAAAGGAGGAAGTATTGCTGAAGGAGTAATAGGGTCTCCACGTTTTATTAACCCGATTCTAGCTACTTCAAAAGCAGACCAAGACTTAAGCACCTTAATTTATTCTGGTTTACTAAAATCTACTCCTAGTGGCAAATTAGTTACTGATCTAGCTGAAAGTTACGAAATATCAGAAGATAGGTATGTTTATACATTTAAACTAAAAGATGATTTAAAATTTCATGATGGAGAAAAAATAACAACTGAAGATATTGAATTTACAATCAATGCGACTCAAGATAATATTATTAAAAGTCCTAAAAGAGCAAATTGGGATGGAGTTGATGTAAAAAGATTAAATGATAAAGAAATTCAATTTATTTTACCGCAACCTTATTCCCCTTTCTTAGAAAATCTTACTTTGGGTATTTTACCTAAACATATTTGGGGAGAAATAAGCTCTGAACAATTTGTTTTTAGTGAATTTAATATAGAACCGATTGGTTCAGGACCTTACAAAATAAAAAAAATTAAAAAAAGTTCTTCAGGGATATTAGAAAATTATTCTTTAGAAGCTTTTAAAAATTATGTTTTAGGCGAAGCATATATCAGTGAATTAATAATAAAATTCTATCCTAATGAAGAAGCTTTAATAAATGCTTTCAATAAAAATAATGTCCAAAATATAAATTCTATAAGCCCAAATAAAATCAAAGATTTAGAATTAGATAAAAATGACGAAATACTTTCAAGCCCCTTACCTAGGATTTTTGGAATATTTTTTAATCAAAATGAAAATCCTGTCTTTACAAATAAAGAAGTAAGGCTTGCCTTAAGCAGAGCCATAAATAAAAAACAAATTATAAATGAAGTCCTTTATAATTACGGAGTAAGTATAGACAGTCCTGTTCCTTCCAATTCAACATTTTATATCCCCAACTCTGATGAATCAAATAAAGGAATAGATTCTGCAAAAGAAATTCTAAAAGAAAATGGATGGGCATTGAATGAAGATGGTATCTTAGAAAAATTAACTAGAAAAAGCACTACTTTATTATCATTTTCTATTTCAACAGCTAACACACCTGAACTAAAAGCCACAGCTGAATTAATTAAATTAAGATGGGAGGAATTAGGAGCTCAGGTTCAATTAAAAATATATGAAATCGGTGATCTCAACCAAAATGTAATCCGCCCAAGACAATATGACTCTATATTATTTGGAGAAGTTATTGGTCGTGATATGGATTTATTTGCTTTTTGGCATTCTTCTCAAAGAAATGATCCTGGTTTGAATATTTCAATGTATACAAATATCACAGTAGATAATTTACTTGAAGAAATACGAATTACTGATAATACTGATGAACAAAAAATAAAATTTGAAAAATTTCAAAAAGAAATATTTGAAGATGTCCCAGCAATATTTCTTTATTCACCACATTTTATATACATAAATTCCAAAAACACTAAAAATAATTTTATAAAACAAATAACAATCCCATCAGAAAGATTTTTGGATATTAATAACTGGTATATTAAAACAGATAAAATCTGGAAAATATTCCTTTAAAAAAAATAAAGTAAAAAAATATTATTTATTAAAACTACCCCTTGGGGGGTAAACTAATTTATTATTAAAATAGAAGTAATTATGGATAAAAAAATAACTACAAACACAAGAAGAAAAACTCAAACACACAAGAAACCTAGAAAAAGTTCTCAATTTTCAAAAATTAAAAAAGTCGTGAAAATACCTGAACCTGAAAACATAAGAATTATTCCTTTAGGTGGATTTGAAGAAGTTGGGAAAAACATGGTAGCGATAGAAGACAAAAATAATATCATTATTTTTGATGCTGGAGTTCAATTTACTTCTGAAGAAAGTGCACCTGGAATTGATTACATTCTTCCTAATACAAAATATTTAGAAGAACGAAAAAATAAGATTAAAGGCATTATAATCACTCATGGACATTTAGATCATATAGGAGGAATACCTTTTATTATGGATAGAATTGGAAACCCCCCTCTTTATGCTAGTAATCTAACTACTCTTACCATTAAAAAAAGAATGGAGGAATTTCCAACTAAACCTAAAATTAAATATAATATAGTTGAGGCTGGAGAAAAAGTAAAAATTGGAGATTTAAAAGTAAAATTTTTCCCTGTTACTCATTCAATTCCAGAAGCTTTAGGTTCTTCAATAGAAACGCCTCAGGGGAATATAGTAATTACAGGGGATCTTAAACTAGAACATGAAGACGGTATCCCTTCAGATAAAGAATTAAAAACTTGGACAGCTTTAAGTAAAGATAAAAATTTACTTTTAATTGCTGATTCTACTAATGTTGAAAAACCGGGATATTCTATGCCTGAAAAAGTAGTTTATGACAGCATAGAACAAATTATTAAAAATACTAACGGGAGATTAATTATCGGAACTTTTGCATCTCAATTTGAAAGATTAATAAAAATTGTTTCTATAGCAGAGAAATACAATAAAAAAATAATTTTGGAAGGAAGGAGTATAAAAACTAATATGGAAATAGCAAAACTTTCTAAAATATTTATGCCTAAAAAAGGAACTATTATTTCATCAAATGAAATAAAAAATTATTCACCTGATAGATTAGTCATTTTAGCGACAGGTTCACAAGGTGAAGAATTTGCGGCCTTAATGAGAATGGCAATTAAACAACATAAAAATATATTCTTAAATGAAAGAGATACAGTAGTATTATCCTCTTCTGTTATTCCTGGAAACGAGGTTTCTGTTAGAAGACTACAAGATAACCTTTATAGACATGATTTAAAAGTAATTCATTATAGAGTAGCTGACGTTCACTCTACTGGACATGGAAATGCTCAGGAATTAGCTTGGATAAATACTCAAGTAAATGCTAAATTTTTTATTCCTGGATACGGGCATCATTCTATGCTTAAAATTCATGCCGGAATAGCAAAATCAATAGGAGTTCCTGCAGCAAATATAGTTGTTCCTGACAACGGAAGTCTAATTGAAATAACAAAAGATAATAAAATAAAAGTCTTAAAAGAAACAGCCCCTTCAGGGCTAATGATGGTAGACGGATTTTCTATCGGAGATATGCAAGAAGTTGTTGTTAGAGATAGACAAAATCTTGCTCAAGACGGGATATTCGTTGTTATTGCTACTTTAGATATAAAATCAGGTGAATTAAGAAAATCACCTGATATTATATCAAGAGGTTTTATCTACCTTCGTGAATCAAAAGATTTACTAAAACAAGCTCGCTATCTTACAAAAAAAACAGTGGAAGGTAATGCTAAAAAAATGAAACCTATTGACTTTGATATCATTAAAAAAGAAGTGGCTGATAATGTAGGAAGGTACTTATTTCAAATGACTAATAAAAAACCAATTATAATTCCTGTTATTTTGGGAGTGTAGAAATCATTAAAACACAAAAACATTAAAACAAATGACAGATTTTGGCGAGGCCAAAATCTGTCTGTTTTAATTTTCTTGTGCCTGCCTGCCGACATAGATAAGTTCTAGTGTTCTAGTGCTTTAATGTTATAATATAGTTTATGAAAAAGAAATTACGTTTAGTTATCTACATATTAGGGTTATTATTTGCGTTACAAGTAGCTCTACCAGGATACATTAACTCTAGTTTTATAGGACAATTTGTTCCTGAAAAAATAATCGGTATTTTATATACAATTAGCTCTATTATAGCAATAATCTGCCTTACTTTTGCCCCTAGATTATTAAGAAAAATTGGAAATTACTCAATGATTTTTATTCTATCTATAATAAGTATTATTTCTTTACTTATCTTAGCCTTTAGCCAAAGTATTTATTTTATATTACCTGTTTTTATTATTTATTTAACTATTCACGTTATTATAGCCTTAAATTTTGATATTTTATTAGAAAAACAATCATCTGACAGTAATACAGGAAATATTCGTGGTTTATATTTAACAATTAGTAATTTAGCTTGGGTTGTGTCCCCTCTTATAGTAGGAACATTATTAACTAATGGCGACTATTGGAAAGTTTACGGGTTAGCTTCACTAACAATAATTCCTGCTATTATTCTCTTGTCTTATTATTTCAAAGATTTTAAAGATCCTGTTTATATAAATACGCCTTTCTGGAAAACACTAAAAAAACTATTTAAATTAAAAAATATCTATAAAATATTTGCTATAAATACTCTGCTACAATTTTTTTATTCTTGGATGGTTATTTATACACCTATTTATTTGCACAAATATATGGGGTTAGATTGGAAAGCTATTGGATTTATTTTTACTATAATGCTTTTGCCATTTTTATTTTTTCAATTACCTTTGGGTATTTTAGCCGACAAAAAATTTGGAGAAAAAGAAATTTTAAATATCGCTATCATTATCTTAGGAATAACTACGATAACTCTTTCTTTTGTAACAACAAACACTGTTTGGGTTTGGGCAACGTTACTTTTTATAACAAGAATTGGAGCAAGTTCTGTAAATATAATGTCAGAAACATATTTCTTTAAAAAAGTTGATGCTAAAGATTCAGATATCATAAGTTTTTTTAGAATGGCAAAACCAATTGCTTACATACTTGGTCCAGCATTAGCTTCTTTAACTATATTTCTAATTGATTTCCGTTATATATTTTTAGTTTTAGGATTAATTATGTTAACTGGACTGAAGTATTCATTAACGATTGAAGACACTTTATAAAAAAGTTCCAAAATTATAATCAAAAACAAACCTGCCGGCATAGGCAGGTTTGTCATTTTTAGTCTTATTTTAAGCCCTGCTAAATGGCTCACTTTTTTGAGCCATTTAATTTTTTAGCTATGTTTTAATCCCTATATTTTAATTTTCTACACTATTATCAAACTTAATTTTAAGTTCTTTCAATTGTGCTTCTGATATATTAGCAGGAGAATTCATCATTAAATCCCTTCCTTCTCCTGTCTTCGCGAAAGGAATAACTTCACGAATAGAAGATTCTCCTAATAAAATTGTGACTAAACGATCAAGGCCCCAAGCAATTCCACCATGAGGAGGAGTTCCGTATTTCATAGCTTCTAAGAAATATCCAAAATTATTTTGCATTTCCTCATCAGAGTACCCTAATATCTCTAAAACGCTTTTCAAAGCCTCCAATTTATGATTTCTGATACTTCCTCCCCCTATCTCAAATCCATTCAAAGCAACATCGTACTGAGTGGCAATAATTTCCCCCACATTTTTTTTAGCCATTAAGTCATCCATATATTCATCCTTAGGGGCTGAAAATGGATTATGAGTAAAAGTCCATTCTCCTTCTGCTTGAGGATTATCTGAGTCTTTTGTTTTTTCAAAAAAAGGAAAATCAACTACCCAACAAAAAGCTAGCAAATCTGAATTATTCTTATCCTTTCTTAAATCAGGTCTATCAGTTCCATATTTTTCCATAGACTCTTTATAACTAATAACAGGAAATGGCTTTTCTTGAATAGTTTTTTCAGGAAAATATTTTTCTACTATTCTAATAAGCAACTCTTCGTTTAATTTCATTATTTCTTCTTGGGTAGCAAAACTCATCTCTAAATCCATTTGAGTAAATTCTGGTTGTCTATCACTTCTAGTGTCCTCATCTCTAAAACATTTAACTATTTGAAAATATCTTTCAAACCCGCCCATCATCAAAAGTTGTTTGTATTGCTGAGGCGCTTGAGGAAGAGCATAAAAAGTCCCAGGATAAACCCTCGAAGGAACCACAAAGTCCCTTGCTCCCTCTGGAGTTGATTTTGATAGAATAGAAGTCTCAATTTCTGTAAAATCTTTTCTTTCTAATTCATCTCGAATAAATTTAACAATCTTTCCTCTCATTTTAATATTTTTATTCATCCGAGACCTTCTTAAATCTAAATATCTATATTTTAAACGATTTTCTTCTCCTATTTCATGCCCATCAGACAAAACATCAAATGGTGGAGTTTTTGCTTCATTCAAAACTTTTATTTCTAGAATTTCAATTTCTAATTCTCCATTCAATTCGTCTGCATTTACCATTTTTTCAGGTCTTTTGTTTACCTTTCCTTTTATTTCTAAAACCCATTCAGGACGAATTTTATTAGCTATTTCGCTTGCTTCTTGGTGGTTAGGCAGAGCTACCATTTGCACCATCCCAGTTCTATCTCGCAAATCAATAAAAATTAATTTCCCATGATCTCTACGAACATTCACCCACCCCAAAATCGTAACTTCTTGCTCAATATTATCTTTCAAATCTTTTATATATGTTCTTGTCATATTTTTATTTTATTTAATTTACTTATTAAAATTACTTAAATAGCTAAAGAAACTATATAAATAATAAACACAAAATACAAGAAAATAAGGGTTGCTCCTTGTTTCTTGCACAAAGTACGATCATCAGCAAAGAAATATAATATCAATATTACTGAAGCTAATAATCCAAAAATAATCTCTAAATTTATAAATTCTATCAAAACAGGACCTTTATATATAACATAAATTAAAAGTGGTAACCCTATCCCGATAAGAATATCAAAAATATTTGAGCCAAAGACATTTGAAGTAGCACTATCAATATCCCCCTTTTTTGCGTTTACAACAGAAATAATCATATCAGGGACAGAAGTAGCAGTAGCGATTATTGTAAAGGCTATAATAATTGAAGGTATCCCTAAGGCAGCAGAAAGATTTATAGCTGAGTTAGTAAGGAAAAAAGTAACTATCCCAATAGCAAACATAGATAAAAAGAAAATAGAAAGTTCTTTAGATAATTTTATCTTCTGTATTGTTTTTTGCTCCAACTCTTTCTTGTAAGCTCTTGCATTGCTAATAATATCTTTGAGATAGAAAAAATAAATTCCTAGTAACAAAAGAGCTATTCCCAATCCCCAAACTTGGTAATAAACAAGCAAAACTATTAAAGTGAAGACAGCAATCATATAAAATAAAGCGTCTCTACTAATTACTTTTTTAGAAACCTTAAAGGGCACGGGGGCTACAAAAACACAAATTCCAGGAATAATAAGCAAGTTAAATAACGCCGATCCAGCAATAGTTCCTATTCCCACTTCAAATTGTTGAAAGAAAACTACAGAATACAAAACTACCAACAATTCAGGTAACGAACTAGAAATAGCATCAAAAGTAGCCCCTTTGACATCACGAGGCAATTTAAAATAATCCCCTATTCTAGAAGAGGTATTTGCAAATTTTTTACCTGCAAAATATATAATAATACTAGAAAGCAGTATTATCCCTAAATTCATTGTTATTGTCATATAAATGTTATATTAGCCTAATCTCATCTTTATATCAAACCCACTTTCTTCCTTACCTCTTTCATCTTTTCTTCCGCTCTTTGTCTAGCTACTTCCCCACCTTTGTTTAAAATTTCTATTATTTTATCTGGATTTTTGGCGATTTCCTTTCTTTTTTCCCTTAAAGGACCAATAAAATCTTGAATATTTTTTACTAAAATATCTTTTGATTCTTTATAACCCATTCCTCCTTCTACATATTTTTTTCTTATCTCCCCTAACTCATCTTCTGTGCTAAATAATTTGTGTAAAGCAAAAACATTACATTCTTCAGGATCTTTTGATTCCAATATATCTTTTGAATCTGTTGGAATACTCATCACCGCTTTATGAATTTCTTCGTCTTCAGCAAAAAGCTCAATCGTGTTTCCATAACTCTTGCTCATTTTTTGGCCATCTGTTCCTTGAACAACTTCTACTCCTGACACTAATTTAGATTTAGGCAATTTGAAAGTTTCTCCAAATATCTTATTAAATTTTTCAGCAATATCTCTCGCCATTTCAACATGTTGAATTTGATCTTTCCCCACAGGAACAAGGTCGGTATCTTGAATTAAAATATCTGCCGCCATTAAAATTGGATAATCAAAAACACCAATATTAATATCTTTATTTTTAGCCTCAGAATCTTTAAAAGCATGTGCTCTCATTAAATAAGGCATTGTGGTGATGCAATTAAAAATCCAAGTTAATTCTGTTACTTGAGGCACATCTGATTGTTTAAATAAATTAACTTTTTCCGGGTCTAAACCAATCGCTAGAAAATCTATCACAACATCTAAAGTGTCTCTCTGCATATCTTCTGCTGAATGAACAGAAGTTAAAGCATGATAATTAGGAATAAACGGAAAAGAATCATATTCTTCCTGCATATCCACTATTTGTTTCATCATACCAAAATAATTTCCTATATGAGGTCTCCCTGTTGGTTTTATTCCTGATAATAATATTTTCTTATTCATGATTATTTTTTATTTATCGGTAAAAACATTCTACTTATAAAACTGCTTATATACACTTAGACTTGTAGTTGCTTTTGAGTTAGGTTGATTGTTTAAATCGTCTTTTATAGTCCAGATAGCTACTGGATTTAAGTACCAAACATCTTTTAAATATGAAGGAACTATACTCTTTAAATCGGCGATAGACATTGTCTTTTATATTTTTTATTTCTTTAATCTAATAATTTTTCTTCCCAATTTCAATAAAATTGAATCTTCGTTATTAAAATCTAGCTGATACTTATAATCAGTAATTTTTTCTTCTCCAATTTTTACAGCTCCTTCATCTACCTTTCTTCTTGCTTCACTTTTAGAACAAGCTAAATTTAATCCAACTAATATTTCCAAAATATCTTTTCCTTCTTTCAAACTAATTTCCTGAATATTTTCCGGAACCCCTTTGTTTTGGAATTGAATTTTAAAATTTTCTTCAGCTTTTTGTGCTTCTTCAGTATTATAAAAAATTTCTACTAAATTAAAAGCTAACTCCATCTTCAAATCTCGAGGATTTACAGAACCATCTTTTATTTTTTTTCTCATCACTTCTATTTCTTCTAATGGTTTGTTTGTTATTAATTCAAATGTATTAGCTATAAACCCATCTGACAAAGACATTACAATCCCATATATATTTTCTGGTTTTTCATCCAAAAAGATAGCATTTCCTTCTGATTTACCCATTTTCTTTCCTACATCATCAGACAAAAGCTTCATTGTTAAAATGAATTTTTCTCGTTTATTAATTGTCTTCTGTAAATCTCTTCCTCTCATCATATTGAACATCTGATCATTTCCTCCTATTTCTAAATCAACGTCCATTGCCACAGAGTCATAAGCCTGAGCTAAAGGATACAAAAACTCATGGAGATAAATAGGCTTTTCATCTTCTAATCTTTTCTGAAACATATCTCTTTGTATCATCTGTTGTACAGTAAAATGAGAAGATAGTTCAATTAAATCTCTAAAATTTAATTTATCGTTCCATTCACTATTATATTTTATCTCAGCTGGATTTTCTCCATCAAAATTTAAAAAAACTGAAGCTTGTTTTTTATAATGTTTTGCATTTGCTTCAATTTCCTCCTTGGTTAATTTAGGACGTGCAGCACTTTTATCTGTTGGGTCACCAATTAATGCAGTAAAATCCCCCACTAAAAAAATTACCTTATGACCAAGTTTCTGGAATTCTGATAGTTTTTTTATTGAAATAGCATTTCCTATATGCAAAGAAGGTGCCGTAGGATCATATCCACAATACAGCTTAATTTGTTTACCTGACATCAAAAGTTTTTTTAATTCTTCTTTTTCTGAAAAGATTTGTTCTACCCCCTTAGTTAAAATCTCATCTATAGCTTTTTCATCTGTATTTATTTTCATCCCGTTAGAGATACTTTATTAAAAGTATCTCTAACGGGACAAGTCCCTTACTTTTAATAACTATCTTTAAATTAAACTGGTAATTTTTAGCCCCGCCAAATCTCTAACGGGATACATATTAAGTATTGTAACACAAAATAAAAACAGCTCAATGTACTATATGGGATATATTATATTCAAGGATAACTCTTGACTTATCCCTAGTTTATATAGTATAATTATGCCCAGTAAGTTTAAGTTATTCCCTATTCTCGGTTGAATTTGGAATTAATTTTTTGATAATTAAATATAAACAAAAAAGGAGAAAGTTATGAAAATTTTGAATTTGGTGTTATTGGTGTTGGTAATTTTAATTACCATGGGGATAGTTATTTTTGTGAAAAAGAGACAGTTCTTGAAAAAACAAAAAACTACGGACAAAAGCGAAGATAATGATAAAAAAAAGAAGAATATTTTTGTCAGCCATAAGGAAGGGTTGAAACAGATTTTATCTTTCGTGACAATGGCAGTTTTTGCTACTAATATCGGTCACATCTTAGGACACGAAGTTAAAGTATGGACAATTTCAAAAGGGGTCGAAGAAGTTTATGCCCAGGTAAACTATTGGGTAGCTTTATCAGGTATTTGGATAATTTCTTTCTTATGGACAAGAGATATTAAACCTTTCCATAAAGGGGTTCCACTTATTCTTGGAAGACCTATAGATTGGTTCACATTACCAAGTGGAAAATTTTGGATTCTTCCAAAACCCTTTATGGATTTTGAAGAGGTGGATGTTCGACAAAAAGATTTAGACATTGATATTAAAGAAGCTTTATCGAAGGATAATGTAAAAATTGATGTTGATGTTCTTGTTAAAGCTGCAGTATCTAACCCTTTTCAGTGGCTAAAAACAGAAGAGGCTGACAAAGCTCTAATGACTCTGGTTCGAAGAAATATTCGTGTTTTTGTTAACCAAATTGACTCAGAAAAAATGCCTGGCCAGAAAATTGAATTTTCCACCAACCTTGAAAAAGGAGTTACTTTCCCTGAGTTAGATGAAGATGGTAACCAAAAATCAGATGCTGAAGGGGAAAAATTGGTAACAGTAATAGAAAGCGTCTCTACTGTCGCTGCTGATTGGGGATATGGTGAAGGAATCGCTAAGTGTATCATTAATGATATCCGTTTACCCGAAGAAATGGTGAAAGCAAATATTGCCAAAAAGGTTGAGGAAGCTCAAGTAGAAACAGAAACAACTCAGCAAAATTTATTTCTTACCCAATTAGGCGGAGGAAATATTGAGAGAGGACGTAAAGATTTTCTCTTAATGGAAGCTGAAGAACGAGCAAAAAATATTCAAGCTGAACGAGGAAAGAGAACGGTAATAACAGTAGATGGAAATCTTCCTAGTATAGCTAAAGGTCTTATTGCTGGAGCAGTAATTTCCAAAGGAGGAAAATAATGAGAACAATTACGGTGATGGTTATTATGGTGGTAATCATTGTCACAATCTGTTGGATGGGAAGCCCTGACAAAAAAGAGTCTTCTCAACAGCAAAAAAAGAAATGGGTTTATTCTTGGAAACAAAAAGGAAACGGGGGAAAATGGTTCGAAGGGAAAGCCAGCCAAGTTAGATTTGACAAGGAAGGAAACGTTCTTTCCTTTCATGTTCTTTGGCCAAAAACACAAACCAAAGCTGAGTATAGAAGAGACTCAGCCAAAAAAACGGGGACTTACACCCAGAAAAATGAAAAAGGAACTTGGTTCCTTAATAAACTCGCTCGAACAAATGAGTTCGGGGGTTGGGAAAAAAGTGATAAAGGAGTAGAAGGAGAAATTTTCCTCTTTACTCCTAAAAAACAAGTTTCGTTAGGCCCAGACTGGAAAGAAATTATCTTACAACCTGGGAAATGGTCAAAAGTTTTTCAAATGAGAAATGGTTCTCGTTGGGAGACTATTCAAGGTAAAGTTTGGGTGAAAGTTGGAAATAAAAAATCCATCTTAGATACACCAACATCCAAACTTCTGGTGGGGGGTAGTACAATTAGATTTTACCCCGAAACAGATGATGTTGTATTGTTTTTTAAATATTAGCATCAGCAGGGAGAGCGAATTTATTCGCCTCCCTGTTTTTTAATTGATATTTTAAAATTCTATCATTCTATAGAATGATAGAATGTGGTAATTCATTTTTAAAAAGTTTTTATAAAAGATACAAATCTTTTACCATATGGAGAAAGTTTATGAGAAACTGGTTTACCAATATACTGTTTATTTAATAAACCTGCTAAAACAAGTTTTTCTGTATGCTGAGCAACAACTTTGTAATCAGTCTTTAGTCCTTCAGCTATATCAAAAAGACTAGAACCTTTATTTTTTTCAATAAAAAGCAAAATGTCTATTCTTCTATGATTAGCAGGACCTTTAAAAAATCTTTCTAGTCTTTTTCCTTCTCTTTGGTTTTTAGTTTTCTTCATATCTTATATTCTATCATTCTAT
>JAGLLX010000015.1 GCA_023140255.1 Minisyncoccota bacterium
ATAGAATGATAGAATATAAGATATGGGGATAATTAAAAAATATTAAGTATCTAACTTAATATTTTTTTGATAAAACACACTTTAGAGGTTCGGTCTCAATAATAACAATACAATACTAAATTACTAAAAATTACACCCATCTTAATTAAGAGGTCGAACCTCAAACTATTTAAGACTATTGATTGTTCCTTCAACCACAGAAGATAATAATTCTGCAGCTAATAATACAGCCACACCAACTAAGGTCCATTTTAGAGTCTCTTTTGCTTTTTCTAATTCACCAGGATTTCCCCTAGCTTTAACAAAAAGAAAGCCTGAATAAATAATAGCTAAAATAGCAATCGGAGTCGCAATCGTCTTTACAACACCCAATATCTGAGTAACAAATCCAGCTAAAGTACTTGTTCCACCTATTGGATTTTCTAACTTTACATTAACACCACCAGCATCAACATTAAAAGATAAAGATAAAATCCCTAAAATAAATAGGTACTCAACTTTATTTCTTATTTGTAATATTTTTTTCATAATAATTAAATATAAATTTTTATTAAAAATTTGTTAAGAACCCAATAAACTAGATGATTCTGCTCCTAACCCCCACATTACTGCTTTTACAATTAACCACGCTCCCAACACAAAAACAAGCCCTAATGCTACATTTTTAAAAATACTGTGAGCTTTTTCTACCTGTCCAGAATTTCCTTGAGAACTCATATATAAAAATCCAGCATAAGCAAACATAATCGCTGAAGCAGAAACAGAAATAGTAATAATAAAATTTATAATATTATTAGCCAATTGAATTAAAGAACCGAAATCACAGTTATTAGTCATAACAGTTTTTGTCACTCCATCTTTTGTCACTGTAGTTACTGTTGGTTTACAAGGAACAATATCTGCTCTCCCTAAAAACGGAATTGAAAGCATTGTTAATATAAATATATATTTTATTTTGTTTTTTATTTTTTCCATAACTATTTTATTAATTCACACATTTCGGCATCTGCTCGACTAACTGCTTCACTTAATTTTCTCCTTCCAGAAATGACTGACTCTACCATACTTTGAAAAATTAAATCTGTATTATCTACACTCATATCTAAAAATCCCTTAGCTGACAAAGCAGCTTTGAAAAATACATTTTGATAAGGATCAATTGGTTCTTTAGATAAAATAACTCTGGAAACAGGTGGTAGTTTGGTTATACTATTTAAATATAACAAAGTATCATTTTTAATTAATTCCATTGCTGCGCCATAAGCTCCTGCAGGATTTTTAGATCCTTTATTTATAGCCAAAGCTTCCATTTTTCCAAAACTAATTACATTTTTTAATTCACTTATTTGTGGCAAAAAAGAAACATCGAAATTCAAATTAGGATTCTTGTTTTGAAGATCGCTCATCTCACTAGCAAAACCAAAATACAAAGCTAAATCCCCTGCCAAAAACATATTTTTTGAATTAGGCATAGAACTATTCCATGAATAAATTTCCTTAGCTGGATTTGTAAACTCTGTATAAAATCTTAAAGCTGACTCAGCACCTAAATCTTCTCCTCCGAAATCTTTCTTCAATAAAATTTCCAACATGTCATTGTCATCTTCGTCTCTTATAGCAATAGGATTTCCTGTTTGCATTATCAAAGTCAATAAAATCTCTTTTGCATTATTTATATTTTGGTATCCCCCCAAAGCAACAGCACTAGTTAAAATATTAGCATTAAGATCTTTTTCAGTGACTTTTCTAGCAAAATCAAAAAAAGTATCCCAATAACGAGGAGGTTTTGCTACTCCCATACGAGTATGTATATCTCTATTCCAATACATTACTAAAGGATCTATTATAAAAGGTAAGGCTAAAATACCATCATCTACTAAATACAACTCTCCTTCTTCTATAAAATAATTTTTGAAATCTCTTTCAGAAAAAGTTTTATAAGGAATAGCTAAAATTTTATTTTGATGTTTGATTATCTTTGATTGTGGTAAAAAGAATAAATCAGGCCCTTTATCCTCAGCCATAGCTTCTGCTAAAATATTATCAAAATTATTACTATCTATTTGTGTATATTTTACTTTTTCAAAACTATCGTCTCTATCAATTAAATCTTTCAAAACATCATCCATAATATCTTTATCAATAGATCCCCAAATTGACACATCTCCAGTTACTGAATTATTTCTGTCTGCTTTAAACCCAGCAAACAAAACAACTCCGATTAAGATAAAAAATCCGAAAATTGATATTAATATAATTTGAAATTGTGACATAATTATTTAAATTTTAATATTTAAAGTTTTTGAATTACTTTCTTTTTTTCTAAAAACCATTCCGTAATGATTATCTCCAGCATAAATATCTTTTTCATAATCAAAACCATTATCCATAAAAATCTTTTTAGCTTTATCTGAAGAAATTATATCAGCCTCTATAGGACCCAATCCCCCTGCTGAATCTGTCCATTCAATTAAAAGAATTTTTCTATTCGGTTTCAGTATTCTATAAGTTTCTTTTACAATATTTTCTTTATTTTCTAGTTGAAATAAAATATTTGAAATAATCACAGCATCCATTGAAGAGTCTTCTAATTTAGAACCTCCTGTTTTCTCTACATCACCCCAAATAACGTTTACATTAAACAAATGTTCAGCTTCTGCTAAATTTCTAATTTTATCTAAAAATTCTTTTTGCACTTCAACCGCATGGACTTTACCATCAAGACCTACTTTTTTAGCAGCAATCACTGTGTAAGCACCAACACCAGCTCCTAAATCAGCAACATTCATACCAGAAAGTATTTCAAATTGATCTATATTATTTTGTGGATCAGTAAAAGCCATAATAAATGAGTCAAAAGTCTGTAATGTCGAAAGTCAAAAGTTTTTTTAGAAAAATCTGCAGAGCAAATTTTTTACTTTATAGACTTTATGAACTTTATGAACTTTTAACTTACTTATTATTATATCATTAATAAATAATTTGTTTAAAAGCGAAAAGTGGAAAAAGATAGACGGCTGGAGCAGAGCTCCAGCCGTCTATCTTTTAATCTTAAATCTTATCTTTTAGTTATTATAAACAAATAACTGAAGCTACTTCATCTCCTGCTCTCAATTTCATTAGTTTTACTCCTTGAGTCTGTCTTCCTAACTTAGGCACTTCTTTCAAATCAATCCTAATTACTTGGCCTTTCTTAGAAATAGCCACAGCTTCTTCTTGATCAGAAATTAATTTAGAAGCTATCAATTCTCCAACTTTTGAACTTAATTTTATAGTCTTGATTCCTGAACCTCCTCGTTTTTGAACTTTATATTCTTTCAAGTCTGTTGTTTTACCAAAACCATTACTACTTATAACTAATAACTTTGGATCAACAAAATCTTTTTCAATGATACCAACACCAACAACCATATCTCCTTTTTTAGTTAATTTAATCCCTCTTATTCCTCCAGCTGATCGTCCCATAACTCTCACATCTTTTTCATCAAAACGTATGGATTGACCTTCTTTAGTAGTTAAAATTACAGTGTCTTTCTTCTCTACAAAAGTAGCTTCAATTAATTCATCTTCATCAGCTAATTTAATTGCCAATAAACCACTTCTTCTAACACTATAAAAATTCTCTGCATTAACTTTTTTAACAACTCCTTTTCTAGTTGTCATTATCAAAGAAAGTTCATCCTTTTTTACATCTTTAGGCATCGCCAAAATAGAAGTAATTTTTTCTTCCCCCTCTAATGGTAAAAAGTTCATTATTGATTTTCCTTTAGTGGCTCTTTTTCCTTCTGGAATTTCAAACATTTTCATTTGATAAACCTTTCCTTTATCACTAAAGAATAACAAATCACTATGAGTACTTGTTCTTACAAATTTAATAACAAAGTCTTCGTCTTTAGTATTTAAATCAACAACACCAACTCCCCCTCTTCTTTGTTTTTTAAATTCATCTGGGTTTATTCTTTTTACATAACCCCCTTGAGTCATTACCAAAATATTTTCTTCCTCTTCAACTAAATCTTCTATAGAAATTGATTTAACTCCTTGTTTTACAACTTTAGTTCTTCTATCATCTCCATATTTATCTGCAATTTCCTCAAGTTCTTTTTTGATAATATCAAAAATCTTTGTTGTACTCTTCAAAATTCCTTTCAATTTTTTAATTAATTCTTGAATCACCTTCAATTCATCTTCTACTTTCTTTCTTTCTAATCCAGCTAGTTTCTGTAATCTCATTTCCAGAATAGCGATAGATTGAATCTCAGATAATTTAAATTTCTTCATCAAATCCATTTTTGCTGTCGGTACATCTTTTGCTTTCTTAATCAATTTAATAATTGCATCAATATTATCTAAGGCAATTTTTAAACCTAATAGAATATGTTCTCTAGCTTCAGCTTTTCTTAATTCAAATTCAGTTCTTCGTTTGACAACAACTCGTCTATGAGAAATAAACTCTTCTAACATTGATTTTAATGACAAAGTTTGTGGAACTCCATCAACCAAAACAACAGTGTTAAAATGGAAAGCTTCCTCAAGCTGAGTAAACTTATATAAATTGTTCAATAAATTTTGTGGGTTAGCATTACTTTTCAGATCTATAACAATTCTAATATCTCTTGTAGACTCATCTCTCAATCCTTTTATCCCTTCTATTTTTTTATCTCTATACAAAGCAGCAATTTTAGTAATTAAATCAGCTTTATTTACTCTAAAAGGAATAGATGTAATTATAATTTGAAATTGCCCTTCTTTTTTCTCAGTTATTTCAGCTTCTCCACGGCAAACGATTCCACCTCTCCCGTTCTGATAAGCATGTTTAATATCATTTTGATTAAAAATTATTCCTCCCAAAGGAAAATCTGGTCCTTTAACAAAATTTAATAAATCGTCTACACTTGCATCTTTATTATCAATCAAATGTATAGTTGCGCTAATAAGCTCTCTAAGATTATGAGGAGGGATATTAGTCGCCATTCCCACAGCAATCCCTAAAGTTCCGTTTAAAAGCAAGTTAGGCACCATTGCAGGCAATACAACAGGTTCTTTATGAGCTCCGTCATAATTGGGAATAAAATCAACCGTATCTTTTTCTAAATCTTTAAGTAATTCTCCTGAAAGCTTAGACATTTTTGCTTCAGTATACCTGTGAGCAGCTGCTGAATCCCCATCTATAGACCCAAAGTTTCCTTGACCAATTACTAAAGGGTATCTATAAGAAAAATTCTGTGCCATTTTTACCATTGTCTCATAAATAGCAGTATCACCATGGGGGTGATATTTACCCAGAACTTCCCCTACTACATTAGCTGACTTTTTAAATTTAGCTGAAGCAGTTAAATTCAAACCATTCATCGCATAAAGAATCCTTCTATGCACTGGTTTTAAACCATCTCTAACATCAGGAAGAGCCCGTGAAGTTATCACAGACATAGCATAATCCAAATAAGATTTTCTCATTTCTCCACTAATTCCTGTTTCAACAATTCCTTTCTCTGGCTGAATTTGAGTGTTATTTTCTTCTTGGGGATCAATATTGTTTTCTTTGTCTTCTTTTTTTGCCATAAATTCTTACTCTATTGTCTATAATTATACCATATAATTTAATTAATTTCTTTTAAAACATCCTTAATTTTATCAATTTCTTTAACAGAATTATTATAAGTTTCCTTAATATCTTCTGCTAATTCTGTTATAACTGTAAAATCTTCGCCACAATTTTTGTCTCTATTTTCTTCTTTCAAAAAATTTTTAAATTGGAAAATCCAAATTAAAAAAACCAAAATCATTATTACGCCCAAAATACACGTTAAAATAATTTTCTTTTCTTTTTCAGGTTTATTCTGTAAATTTTGAATAAAAGCCATAATGATTAGCCTAAAGTCTATAAAGTCAAAAGCTAAAAGCAATTTTTACTTTATAATTTCAAGCGAGGATTTGTGAAAATTCATTTTCACATAATCCGAGCGCTGGAATTATATGCTTTGTATGCAAACTTTACAGACTTTACGAACTTTTGACTAGTTGTTTTAAAAAATTAAAAAGTCTAAAGACTTTTTAATTTTTTAAAATAACAACCTCTCCTTCCTTTCCTTCAAGTTCACTTTTTTTAATAGTTAATTTTTCTAATTCTTTCAAGGATTCATTTCCGCTGGCTTTTAAAAATTTATTTAGAGCATCTTTTTCACCTACTGTTCCATAACACATAGGAATAATTATTTTTGCCCCTAATTTTACAGCCAATTTATAAGCTGAACTAGCATCAAGAACACCTTCCCCTCCTATCGGAACAAATAAAATATCAATTGTATTTAAAGTTTCTCGTAATTCTCCTTCTATACCATTAGATCCTAAAGCACCTAAAAAACCAATATTAATACCATCCATTAATACTGAATAAATAGTATTGATTAATTTTTTACCATCATATTCTACTTTAGTAGACACGCCCTTTATAAACACCCCTGCAATTTCATATTCCCCTGGACCATCAATAACAAAATTACTTTTATTTTTTGCGTTAGTTTCTTCAACTCCATTAAAATTAGGATGTTTAAGACTTATACAAGTAACGTTAGCCCCAAAACGAGTTTCTTTATGTTTAGATTCTTTAGAAATTGGATTAAAAGCTAAAGTAAAATCTCCTGATTGCAATTTAAACGACTCTATTCCATTATAATTTATTATCATTGCTCAATATTATAGCACATCGTAATTAAAAACAAAAAATCTTTGCTTTTAGCGAAAAAAGGATATAATAAAGTCATATGAAGCGAGTATATAATTACGGCGTTAGGATTATATAAAAACATATTATTACATAACCGTTTTTATAAATCCTCATTTGAAATTATGGTAGAAGTATTACAAAAAGGAAACCCTATACTAGAAAAAATAGCTAAAGAAATTCCTTTAGATGCTATTACTGGTCCTGAAATAAAAAATACCATTTCTCAAATGAAAGAAATCTTAAGAAATACTGATGACGCCCTTGCTTTAGCAGCACCACAGATAGGAGAGTCAATAAGAATGTTTATAATTTCAAAAAAAATTTTCGGGGAATGCAACGATGATAAAGAAGATTTAATATTTATAAATCCTAAAATAATAAAAACATCCAAAAATAAAAATTGGGCCGAAGAAGGATGCTTAAGTGTCAGGGGCGTTTACGGTGAAGTAGAAAGATTTGAGAAAGCAACGATTAAGGCTTATGATGAAGAAGGAAAGCAATTCACATTCGGAGGATCTGGATTATTAGCTCAAGCCTTTCAGCACGAAACCGATCACTTAGATGGAATCCTCTTTACCGAAAAAACTAGAAATTTAAGAGAAGATAAATAAAAAAACCTGCCTGTGAATAAATTCACAGGCAGTACTAATTAGGAGGTGGTCCTCTAACAACATAGGATCAGTAAACAACGGTACACACCTTTTATCCATTCTCAGACAAATTTTCCAATCCTGAAAAACTAACCACTAATTACGTCTAATTAATGATCTTTGCCATTGCTTTTTCACTCCATTTTCAGAGAAGATAGGCAGAGATTCGTTGATTTTGTCGGCCTAATTATTTTTTATCATTTAGAAATAAATACACCATTTTTCCTCTCAAGCTTAGTTATATCTATTTCTTTGCGGAGATGAATACCTAGATTATTTTGATTCTGCATGTCTGCAATAATTGTATCCATATTATATTCTTTCTTCCGATATTTTGGTTTTTTCTTTTTCCTTTTCAAAACAAACACCTCCTTTTTATATAAAAGATTATTTTTCAAAAACTACTATTTACATTATACACACAACATCACAAAAAGAAACTTATTTTAATTTTTTATGACAAAACCACCAATCTTCACATTTAAATACTCCTTTTTTAGCATTTTTAAGTCTTTCTTTAGATATCTTAACATCAGTCGCTGGAGGAATAATTACTCTATCCTTTAGAATTTCATTATTTGGCCAATTAGCAGGCATAGCTACTTTATTTTTATCAGAAATTTGCATGGCTTTAACTACTCTTAAAATTTCATCAATATTTCTACCTAATTCTTGTGGATAATAAAGAATAATTCTAATTTTAGAGTTTGAATCAACAATGAATACAGCCCTAACTGTATTGGTTCCCTTACCTGGGTGAATTATTCCTAGAGTTTCTGCTACTTTTCCTGTATCAGCAATAATTGGAAATTTTATATCTACATCCATATTTTCCTTTATCCATTCTTCCCATTTTATATGAGCAAAAACCTGATCAACACTTAGGCCAATTAACTCACAATTTAAAGCTTTAAATTTATCATATCTTTGTTGGAAAGCAATAAATTCAGTTGTGCAAACAGGAGTAAAATCTGCAGGGTGACTAAATAACACAAACCATTTACCTTTATAATCTAAAGGTAAATTTAATTCTCCACGAGTTGTTTGAACTACCATTTCAGGAAAATCATCTCCTAGTAACGGCATTCCTTTTTGTTCTGTTTCATTAATCTGTTTCATATATTTTTTGAATTAATTAGTAATTATTTTAATATTCTATTGATTCCGCTAGCTTAAGACCTCCTCTATATTGATCAGCTAATTTTCCTTCACAATTAGCTTTTTCTACTAATTCAAATGGTAAAAATCCAATCATATCAATTGTTTTAAATTTATTTGTTGGGAATGAAGAATTAGTTATACATGTCATTGCCATTTCTTCTGAAAAAATTTGGTCTTTGATTTTTGCCTCAGGGTTAAATAGATAAATTTCACATGACTCTGGTTTTCCACCTTTTATTATCATTGCTCCTCCTCCAATTTTCGCAGGGGTACAAGATATAAAATTTTCTACAAAACATTCTGTATCTAATTCACAATCAATTATTTGAGTTTGATTTTTAGAATAAGTATATAAACCAACTACCCCAATTAATAAAACTAATGCAATTATTATTTTAGTTCTTTTATTCATATTTTTTAATTAATTTTTAATATTAATATAAATTATTATATCATTATTCCTTTCTTATGCTATTATAAATATAAGATGAATGAAGAAAATATAAAAATCGTTGTATATATTACATGATTTAGTTGACAAATACTGATATTTAAAATAAAATAGGCTGTAGATAAATTTTGTTCTTCTATTAATTTGTTGACCGTTAGCCTAGTCTAGGGTAAGGCACCTGACGTCATCAGGGGTACGGGGGTTCGAGTCCTTCACGGTCAACCATTTTATTCAATTTAGCCATCACATCGTTTAAAGTGATGGCTTTTTCAATGTTAAAAATACACAACATCTTTTTTAGTTTTAAAGAAATATAAAAAATTTAACTCTTGTGTTAAAATTATACTAATATGAATATAACCAAAAAATCAAATTCCATTAAAACTAACGGTGATTTACAAACACCTACTTCTAACGGGATGAATATAGCTTTCTTTGGTAGCCCTGAATTAGCGGTTACTGTTTTAGAAGAATTGAAGGAAAAAAATATTGTTCCTTCTTTAATAGTAACCCAACCTAATAAAAAAGTTGGAAGAAAATTAATAGTGACTCCACCGCCTGTTAAAACTTGGGCTGATAAAAATAGTATTTTGACACAGCAACCCGAAAAATTAGATGAGGAATTTATAAGTAAATTAAAATTAGAAAAATGGGATTTATTTATTTTAGTAGCTTACGGAAAAATAATTTCTCAAGAAATTTTAGATATTCCTGTAAAAGGAATATTAAACCTTCACCCTTCTTTATTACCTAAATATAGAGGAGCTACTCCAATCCACAGCCCAATTTTAAATGGAGATACAGAAACAGGAGTTTCTATTGTACTTTTAGATAATAAATTAGACCATGGGCCTATTTTAGCTCAAGAGAAAATAACTCTCTGGGAAAATTCAATTTCAGAAATGCCCATAGAAAGTGATTTAGAAAAAACACTTGCTCAACTCGGAGGAAAATTACTCGGAGAAACTATTTCTAAATGGTTAAATAATGAAATAATTCCACAAGAACAAAATCACGAAGAAGCTTCATTTTGTAATAAATTTAAATCAGAGAATGCTTTAATAGATTTAAAAAATAATTCTCAAGAAAATTTCTTAAAAATCCAAGCTTTTAATAAATGGCCTAAAGCCCATTATTTTGGAAGAGATAATAAAAGAGTTATAATCAAAAAAGCTCATCTAAAAGATGATAAGTTAATTATAGACCGAGTAACACACGAAGGCGGACAAGAAATTGATTTTAAATAAAAATTGAATTAACTCAACTCGTTGAGTTAATTCAATATATTACACCCCAGAATTAAAAATATAGTTATTCTAATGTTCTCAAGAACTCCAGAATTCGTTCTCCATTTTTTGTTAATTTATGCCGAACTGATTGCAATTCATTTCTTTTTAAAATCAACCCTGACATAGCTAATCGTTTAATGTGCTCTGCTATTGTTTTCATATTTACACTTAATTTATCTGCAATTTCTATAACTGATAATTCAGGATCTTTTTTTAATAACTCCATAATCTGTATTCTTCTATGGTTAGAAAAACCCCTAACCAATCTTTCTAGTTGATAATAAGTTTTTTTATTTTTATATTTGTATTTATACATATTTTAATTATAACATATTATATTCTTATGTTCTTGAGAACACTAGTATATAATATAAAAAGTGAAAAAGTAGTGTTAATGTTGCAAAAACCTACTAAGAATAAATACTATAAACTATTCACTACTTTAAAAATTTCTACCATAGCTTTTGTATCTAATTCACAATAAGTTAGCAAATCTTTTCTTAATTGAATGATTTTTTCTTTATCATTAGTGTTTAACATTTCTTCCCAAGCTGACATCGCCATAGTTCCATCTTGCACGTTTAAACTTTTATAAGAAAGTTCTGGGACTAAAACTGGTAAAACTTTTTTAATAGAAGCTGAGCCTTTAAATTCAGGCATTAAATAATCTTTTTTAAAAATCTTCATTAAATCATAAACCCTATTATTTATATCTTTAAAAAATTCTGCGTATTCAGGGTGTAATTTACCAAGTTCTATATTTCTAGTTTTCTCAAAAGGCTCATACCAAACTAAGACCGAACCCACTTTTCCTATATTTTCTTTCAGAGATTTCACTAATCCTAAAGTAGAATTTTCTAAATCCTTAGCTAAATACTCAAAATGTTCTAAGGTTCCATCTTTTTGCATAATATGAAGAGAATACTGAAAAACTAGCTGAGAATTAGGATTATAACCATCTAAAACAGGAATAGGTTTTAATAAAGTTTCGTAGTCTAGAAAATATAAAGGATATTGTAATTTTCCTATAGTTTCCTGAATATCAATTACATCAATTATTGGTCGTCCAATTTTTTGTAATTGAACCTTTATTCTTTGGGGATCAGTTAATTCAAAATCTTCTGGGATATCTTTAGGGTCAAAGATATTATCTTCTATTAATTCTTGTAATTTTTTCCCTCTCAAAATATGAGCTGTGGAATATTCAGGAACTTGTGGATTAAAATAAGAAAAACAATCACATCTTTGCCCTGCGCTTTTATACAAACAGGAACAAAAACTAGTGTTAATAGCATCTCTTTTTAATAGTTCTAAAGCTGATTCAATTTGTAATTTTACCTCTTCTCTAACTTCATCTATTTTTTCTGACACTTCTTCAAAAACAAATAATTTAGATAAATCTAAGTCTCCTTTTCTTATATAATCTCTATTTAAATGAACAATATATGAATTTCCTACCTCAAGTCCACATTCTTCTACGGTAATTTTTTGAAAAGCAATATCTTTAATATGGTTATGTTGTAAATCAGTTTTTATTTCAGAGCTTGATTTTACTTCATACAAATCCCATTTTTTAGTCTTTTCATTAAACTTAAAAACATCAACCTTTAAAAATAAGCCTCTTTCTGATTTAAAAGTGGCTTGAAAAATCGTGCCTTTATTTTTTAGCTCTTCCTTAGTTTTTTGAATTAAAACTTCATCCTCTTTATCATCCAAAAATACTCCAGAGGGAAATATCTCTTGCACTTTATCCTCTACTTCGTAACCATCTTTAATCAACTTTTTCAGAAAATCAGTAATTTCTCCACCTTTAAATTCTTCTGGTTTCTTCTTTTCTAACCACAAACATTCAGGACAAATTAAATATTTTTTAAAATCTGTCTTAGTTAATTTCATTTAAATAGTTATTTAAAAATTAAGATTTCGGAGTCTGTTAATTTTATCAGACTGTCTTATTTTTTCATGAGCCTTAGCTTCAATTTGACGAATTCTTTCACGAGTTACTCCAAATTCTTTCCCTACCTCTTCCAAGGTATGGTTCACACCATCTTCAATTCCACTTCTCATCTCCAAGATTTTTCTTTCTTTTTGAGTAAGATCTCCTAAAATATCTTTAATTTGATCATTTAAAATTCTCTTAGAAGCTTCTTGCTCTGGTGATATAATTTTTTCATCTTCAACAAAGTTTTCCAAAGTTGATTTCCCGTCTCCATCTTCTCTACCCACAGGACTTTCCAAAGAAACAATCTTTCTATCAATTTTGAAAATGTTATAAACTTTATCTAAAGATAAATCCATCTCTACTGAAATTTCTTCTGGAGTAGGAGTTCTCCCTAAATCCTGAGAAAGTTTTCTTGAAACCTGTTTATATTTAGCAATAGTCTCAACCATATGAACAGGAATTCTAATAGTTCTTGATTGATCAGCCAATGCACGAGTAATGGCTTGTCTAATCCACCAAGTAGCATAAGTAGAAAACTTAAATCCTTTAGTGTGATCAAATTTATCTACAGCTTTAAACAGACCTAGAGAACCTTCTTGAATTAAATCTAATAAAGTTAAATCTGGGCTTCTTCCTGTATATTTTTTAGCAATAGAAACAACTAATCTTAAGTTAGCTCTTGCTAACAAATTTTTAGCTTCGTCATCCCCTGCTTGAATCCTCTTGGCTAATTCAACTTCTTGAGATTGAGTTAAAAGTTCATACTGACCTATCTCCTTTAAATAAATTTGGATAGAATCGAAAGAACGTCCATAACTAGGAACTTTAGGTAAAGCTATATCTGAATCATCTTGTAACATTCCACCACTTTCTAACACATCCACTCCTACAGACTCTAATTGTTCATATAATTCTTCTAAAAATCCAAGATCATCTTCTATTGTAGGAAAAACTTTCAAAATAGCATCATGAGTAATAAAACCCATATCCTTACCTTTTTTAATCAACTCTGCTTTTTTCTTACTCTTTTCAGTAACTGTCATTTTAGGAACCTTTTCTTTGACTGCTTTTTTCTTTTTTGTTAATTTAATAGAAACTTTTACTTTTTTAACTACCTTTTTTGCTGGTTTTTTAGCAACAACATTTTTTGTAAGTTTTTTGGAAACCTTTTTAATTACTTTTTTCTTTACAATCTTCTTTTTAAGCACTTTTTTTACAAGCTTCTTTTTAGTAGACACAGTTTTAATCTTGGCTTTCTTTCCAGAAACCTTTTTAATAACTGCTATTTTTTTGTTGGTTTTTTTATTTACCATCATTTTATATTAAACAACAAACTAATAATGAATTTATCTAAATATTTTATATTTTTATATTTCTTTAACCTCACTTCTATTTAATTTATCTTTTAATTTCAAATATTCATTATATTTTTTCATTTGTTCTTGTAGTTTTTCATCATCTCCCAATCTTTCTATTTCCTTTATCTTTAAAAGAATGTCTTTTATTTTTTCATCTAACAAAAGCATCTCTAAATTTAAAAATAAATCTTTAATTTTTTCATTTAAATCATTCTTTAATTCTATTAAATCATTACCTAATTCTTGATAAAAAATTTCAGCTTCAAAAATAACTTCATCTTTAATTTTTTCATTTAAATCTAAAATTCTTTGAAAAAAATCTTCTCCAACTATTTTAATAAAATTAACTTCCAATTCTTTTAAGTCTATAACAGGGGCTTCTATTCCTTTTTGCCACCAATATAAACCTGATAATTGTCTAATAATATTATTTTTTCTTTCAATTATCTTTCCAGATAAATTACTTTCATTTTTCACAAGCAACTCCTCAATCATTTCATTACTTGTATATTTTAAATCCTTAGGTAGTTCTATTTTTATTTTTTCTAATTCAGAACGTATTGCATCTTTAGAAATATTTAATTTATTAGCAATTAATTCTATAAAATTTTCTTTTTCAATTTCACTTTGAACCAAAGCTACAAAAGGTAAAACTTTTTCTTGAACTTCTTTTCCTAATTTTCTTTTATCACCTATACTTTCTATTAATTTTTCCAAATAAAAATCAATAATATGTTTAGCATTTTTTAGATTTTTTTTCCATTCATCTTTATTTTCTAAAATTAAGTCAGCTGGATCCATTCCTTCTGGAATCTTAATCAAACGAACTTCCATACCACTAACCAACGCTAACTTAGATGCTTTTGAAGCTGAATTAAATCCTGCTTCATCTCCATCAAAAGCAATTACTAACTTATCAGAAAATCTTTTTAACAAACTAATATGTCCTTCAGTTAAAGAAGTCCCCGAACTAGCTACAGTATTAGTATATCCTGCTTGATGACACATTAATAAATCCATTTGTCCTTCAACCAAAATAGAAAAATCTAATTTTCTTATAACATTTTTAGCAAAATTATAAGCATAAAGAATATTTGATTTACTAAATAAGACTGTCTCAGGACTATTTAAATACTTAGCCTGTTCATGAGACGATGCTTTTTCTTTATCTTGGTTTGTTTCAAACAAACGACCTGAAAAAGCAACAGGACTATCGGAATTGTCAAATAACGGAAAAATTATTCTACTTCTAAATCTATCATAAAATTTATCTTTTTTCTCCCCTTTTTTTATCAACCCAGCTTTTTCAATTTCAATGTCTGTGTATCCTTCTTTTTTAAGAAAATCATATAAACCTTGCCATTCATCTAAAGCAAAACCTAAACGGAATTGTTTTATTATTCTTTCTTCTACACCACGATTTTTTAAATATTCTAAAGCCTCTTTATTATTTAATAAATTAGCTTGAAAAAAAGAAGTACTTTTTTCTAAAACATCATAAATTCTATTTTTTTCATTTACTTTTTTAGGATCTTCTTTAATTAATTCAACCCCAGCTTTATCTGCTAATATTTTTAAAGAACCTTTAAAATCAACACCTTCATATTTTTCTACAAAAGTAAAAATGTCTCCACCTTCACCACAACCAAAACACTTAAAAGTCCCTCTGTCTGGAGACATAAAAAAGGATGGTGTTTTTTCATTGTGGAAAGGACAACATGCCTTAAAATTAGATCCCGCTTTTTCTACTTTTATATACGAACCTACAACATCAACAATATTTAACCTTTCTTTAATTTGTTCAATATTAGTTGACATAATTGTAATTAGTTAAAACTTTGTGCCTTTTGTTTTACTCTTTTGTTGAGTCTAGATTTTGTACCATTTCCCATTTCTTAGATCCTTTAAATCCTGAACCTGCTGGAACCAATCTTCCAATAATAATATTTTCTTTTAATCCAAGTAACCCGTCTTTAGCTCCTCTTAATGAAGCGTCAATCAACATTTTAGTAGTATTTTGGAATGAAACAGAAGACAAGAAAGAATTTCTTGAAAGAGACACTCCTGTGATTCCTAACACTAATTGCTCTGCCTTAGCCTCTTCTTTTCCTTCTGCTCTAGCTTTTTCATTTGCTTCTTGTAATTGATAATCCTCAACTACTGATCCTACTGTTAATTTAGTATTTCCTGATTGTAAAATCTTTCTTCTTGAAAGCATTTGCTTAATAATTACTTCAATATGTTTTCTAGAAGTAGAAGCTCCTTGTAATTCATAAATTCTAGTAACTTCTTTAATGATATATTCTTGAGTGGCTTCTTTTGTAGAATATTTGAATAATTCAGTTATATCAATAAAGCCATCTGTCAAAGCATCACCTTTAACAACTTTCTCTCCTACTTTTTTAACAACTGTTCTACCATAACCAACTGCATATTCTATTTGTTGTTTCTTTTTACTTGAAGTAGCCCCTTTATTTTCAGGAAGTATAATAATAACTTTACCATCATCACCTTCTGTAATATCAGTAATTTCACCATCTACTTTTGAAAGAACAGCAGGAACTTTAGGTTTTCTCTTCTCAAAAATTTCTTCTACACGAGGTAAACCTTGAGTAATATCTCCTTCTTGTGAAGCAATTCCTCCTGTATGGAAGGTTCTCATAGTTAACTGTGTTCCAGGTTCTCCAATAGCCTGAGCAGCAATTGTTCCAACAGCTTCTCCTAAATCAATTACCGTATTATTTCCTAAGTCAGCTCCGTAACATTTTTGACAAATTCCTCTCTTAGTGGCACATGTCATGGGTGATTTTACAGCAACTTTTTCAACTCCTGCATTATCAATGATAATAGCATCATCTTTAGTTAAGATAGAGTCCTTCTTAAATAATACTTTTTTATTCTTATCAAGAACATCTTTAGCAAGAGTTCTACCTTTAATGTTTTTAACTAATGAAATTTCCAATCCTGAAATAACTTCTTTTCCTAACATTATATATTCTTTAGTTCCACAATCTTCTTCTAAAATAACAACATCTTGAGCTACATCAAATAATTTTCTTGTTAAATAACCTGACTTAGCTGTGTTTAAGGCTGTGTCAGCTAGACCTTTTCTAGAACCATGAGTAGTAGTGAAGTATTCAATTGAAGTTAACCCTTCTTTCAAACAAGAAATAACTGGATTTTCAATAGTTTCTCCAACTGTATTTTGAATCAAACCTCTCATTCCTGCCATCTGAGTGAATTGCCCGATAGATCCTCTGGCTCCTGAACTCCACATAATGTGAGCTGATCCTTTTTCATCTAAAGTTTCTGGCATAATAGCTTCAATTTTATTTTTTATACCATGCCAAATTTCAATATTTTTTCTAAGTCTTTCTTCTTCTGTTAGTAAACCTTCATTAAATTGATTCCAAACTTCACCAGTCTTATCTTTCCCTTCTTTAATAATTTCCTCTTTTTTCTCAGGAATCATAACATTATCAATCCCCCAAGTTACTCCAGATTTTGTAGCATATTTAAATCCAAAATCTTTAATCTTTCCTAAAATAGGAGCAACATTATCTATACCGTAATGTTCAATTAAATCGTTTGTTAAGTTAGAAAGATCTTTTTTACCTATACTTTTATTAATAAAAGGATATTCCTTAGGTAAAATACTATTAAACAATAATCTTCCCACAGAAGTTTCAAAAATTTCATCATTAAATTGAGAATATTTTTCACTGCTAGTAGGCAAAACATTAACCTTTGCTTGTAAATCTATTTTATTAAACTCATAAGCAATAATAGCTTCGTTTACTCCTTCATAATAATTATTATCTCCTTTTGATTCTTCAACAATTTTTGTCATCCAATAACAACCCAAAGCTATATCCATTTTCGGATCTACAATAGGTTCACCTGTTCCTGGTTTAAGAATGTTTTTATCAGCAGCCATTATTTCTCTAGCTTCTAACTGAGCTTCTTCTGTTAAAGGCAAATGAACCGCCATTTGATCACCATCAAAGTCAGCGTTAAAGGCAGCACAAACCAAAGGGTGCACTTGAATAGCCTTTCCTTCAACCAAAAGAGGTTTGAAAGCTTGGATTCCTAAACGGTGCAAAGTAGGTGCCCGGTTAAGTAATACGTATTTATCTTTAATAACATTTTCCAAAATAGCCCAAACTTCTGGAGTTCCTTCTTCAATCAAACGACTTGCCCACTTAATATTGTGAGCTAATTCATCTTTTAATATTTTTGAAATTACAAATGGTTTAAACAATTCTAGAGCCATTTTCTTTGGCAAACCACATTCATCTAAGGCTAAAGAAGCTCCAACAACAATTACAGATCTTCCTGAATAATCAACTCTTTTTCCTAAAAGATTTTGTCTAAACAATCCTTGTTTTCCTTTTAAGTTATCTGCCAAAGATTTCAAAGGTCTTCTTTGAGATTGACTCATAGCAGAAGAAGATCCTGTATAACGAATAGAATTATCAATCAATGAATCAACAGCTTCTTGTAAAATTCTTTTTTCATTTCTTAAAATAACATCAGGAGCATTGATTTCTATTAATTTTTTCAAACGATTATTTCTATTAATAACCCTTCTATACAAGTCATTAACATCTGAAGTGGCGTGTCTTCCTCCACTTAAAACTACCATCGGTCTTAAAGCAGGTGGGATTACAGGAATATTAGTCAAGAACATCCATTCTGGTTTAACTCCTGATTCAATCATTTGATTAATTAAAGCTAATCTTTTATTAAGTTTTACTTTCTTAATAGAACCAGCACTTTCTAGTTCTTTTTCTAATTCTATTTTTAATTTAGGTAAATCAATTTTTTTACAAATATCATAAATAGTTTCTGCTCCGATTCCAGCTTCAAACATCACCCCATATTTAAATGAATATTTATTATAAGTAATTTCATCTAATACTACACCTTGTTGAATAGAGTTAATACTTTGTTTAACTTCTAATAATAATTCCTTTAATTTAGTCTTTGTCTTCGTATCTAATATTTTTTTGATTTTGTTTTTAAATTCAGTATCAACCTCTTTTAAAACTCTTGTTCTTTCATCCTCGTTTATATTAGTAATAATATAACCAGCAAAGTAAATAACTTTTCTTAAGTCAGCCATACTAATATCTAAAATCAAAGCAATTCTAGAAGGGATAGATTTTAAGAACCAAATATGTGCTACAGGGGTAGCTAATTCAATATGACCCATTCTTTCTCTTCGAACAATTGATTTTGTAATCTCAACTCCACATTTTTCACAAACAATCCCTTTGTATCTTATTCCTTTATATTTTCCACAATAACATTCATAATCACGATCTGGACCAAAAATTTTCTCATCAAAAAGACCGCCTTTTTCACTTCTTTGAGTTCTATAATTAATAGTTTCCGGTTTTGTTACTTCTCCTTGTGACCAATCTAAAATATTTTCGGGAGAAGCTAATTTAATATTAATTGAATCAAAATCAGTGTTTCTATCATCAGATAATACGTCATTGCTTTTTTCTATGTTTATATTTTGCATAATTTTTATTATCTATTTATTCTTTTTTAAATTTACATCCAATGCTAAACCACGTAGATTTTTTAATAACACATTAAATGATGCTGGTAAATGAGGTTCTGGGATTTTATTCCCTTTTATTATCGCATCAAAAGCAGCAGATCTACCAATAATATCATCTGATTTTATAGTCAAAACTTCTCTTAAAATATGAGCTGTTCCGTGACCAAGCAAAGCCCACACTTCCATTTCTCCAAATCTCTGTCCTCCTTTTTGAGCCTTCCCTCCAAGTGGTTGCTGATTGATAAGAGAATAAGGTCCAATTGCTCTCATATGCAACTTATCATCTACCATATGATGAAGTTTAAGCATGTACATATATCCAATAGCAACATCTTGATCAAATTTTTCTCCAGTTAAACCATCGTACAATGGGACTGTTCCACTTTTAGACAATCCTGCTTTTGCTAATTCATCTTTAACTTCTGTTTCTGTAGCTCCTGAAAATGGAGGAACAATCGCTTGATAATTTAATTTTTTAGCAGTCATTCCTAAGTGTAATTCTAAAATCTGACCTAAGTTCATACGAGAAGGCACACCTAACGGAGTTAAAATAATATCTATTGGAGTTCCATCTTCCATATAAGGCATATCCTCTTGTGGTAATACTTTTGAGATAACCCCTTTGTTTCCATGTCTTCCGGCTAACTTATCCCCTACAGAAATATTTCTTAATTGAGCAATTTCTATATAAATTCTTTTAATTACTCCTGGTTCATTAATATCTCCTTTTTCTCTTGAGAAAATTTTAACCTTAGTAACAAAACCTCTTTTACCTCCTTTTACTCTCAAAGAAGTATCTTTTACATCTCTAGCTTTTTCACCAAAAATTGATTTCAATAATCTTTCTTCTGGAGTTAATTGTGTTTCTCCTTTTGGAGTAATTTTACCAATCAAAATATCTCCTGGATAAACTTCAGCTCCTACTCTAATAATTCCATCTTCGTCTAAGTTTTTTAGTTTAGATTCTCCTACGTTAGGAATGTCGTGAGTAGTTACCTCTTCTCCTAATTTAGTATCTCTAACATCTTCCATAAATTCTTCAACTTGAACAGAAGTAAATTTATCTTCTTTTACCAATCTATCTGAAATAATAATAGCATCTTCGTAATTAGCTCCATACCATGACATGAAGGCTACTAAAATATTTTGCCCTAAAGCAATTTGTCCCCTATCAGTAGAAGAACAATCTGCGAGAACATCACCTTTTTTAACTTTTTGATTTAAATCAACAGAAGGACGATGGCTCAAAGATGAGAAGTTATTTGTTCTCATAAAGCTAATCAAAGGATACTCTGTTATCTTTCCTGCATTATCTTTAACTTTAATTAAATTAGCATCTACATAAGAAATAACTCCATTTCCTTTAGAAATAAGTAATCTTCCTGTAGCTTCAGCAGCTCTCCCTTCAATTCCAGTAGCTACTAAAGGAGCATCTGGTTTAATACAAGGAACTGACTGCTTTTGCATGTTAGATCCCATTAAAGCTCTGTTTGCATCATCATGGTTTAAGAAAGGAATCATTGAAGTCGCTACAGAAAAGGCTTGTTTTGAAGAAACATCAATAAAATCAACCTTATTTTTAGCAACAATTCCAAAGTTCCCGTTAATTCTAACTTCTACTAACTTATCTTTAATTACTCCTTTGGAGTCTAATTCTACAGCTGAGTCAGCAATATTATATGTTTGTTCATCAGCTGCATTTAAAAATAATATTTTACTAGTTACTTGTCCTTTTTCCACTTTTGCATAAGGAGTTTCTATCATTCCAAAATCATTTACTCTAGCATAATTAGCTAATCTTAAAATTAGACCAATATTTTGACCTTCTGGAGTTTGAATGGGACATAATCTTCCATAATGAGAAGGGTGAACATCTCGCACCTCAATACTAGCTCGTTCTCTTACCAAACCTCCCGGCCCTAAAGCAGACACAGTTCTCAAATGCTCTAATTCAGCTAAGATATTATCTTGAAGCATGAATTGAGATAATTGGTTAGTAGTAAAGAATTCTTTAATTCTTGCTTGTAACGGTCGTGGGCTGATAAACTGCACAGGCAAAGTTGTGTCTGTTCCAATAATAGACATTCTATCTTGAATATTTCTTTGAATTTGAAACATTCCTACTCTAAATTTTTGTTGAATCATTTCACCAAAATATTTTAATCTTCGTGAACCTAAATGGTCAATGTCATCTGGTTTAGCTTTTGGAGTATTATTCAATTCAACTATGTGTTCAATAGTAGTTACTAAGTCATCAACAGAAAGAGTCGTTCTCTCTAACTCTTTTTTGTCCATACTTTTCCCAAATCTTTGGTTAAAATAAAATCTTCCAACTTTGTGTAAATCATATCTTTCTGGAGAAAAAACAGAACTGACGAATACCTTCGCATGGCTAGCTGTTGTTAACTCTCCATCCCTTAGTCTCTTATGAATTTCAATAAATGAATCCCCTACATTTTTAGCAGGATCATGCTCTATACATTTTTCAATAATTTCTTTTGTTTTCTTGTCTTTAAATAATCCTTTTATATCTATTTCTTCAGAAGCCAATACTCTTAATAAAGTACTCACTAAAAATTTTCTCTTTCTATCAATTTTTACATAAATTAAACCATCAGCTTCTGTATCAATCTCAATCCAAGAACCTCTAGCTGGTAAAATCTTTACTCCAAAGTAATGACCTCCTTTCAACTCTTGCATTGTAAAGAACATTCCAAATGATCTAGCCAATTGGGGAACTACAACTCTTTCTACCCCATTAATAATGAAAGTTCCATGTTCAGTCATCATAGGAAAATCAGTCAAGAAAATATCCTGCTCTTTTTCTATCTTTAAAATTTTATTAGTTAACTTAACTTTAGCTTTAATACTTGCTTGGTAATTTTGTTTATTTTCTTTAGCACCAAACTCATCAATTTCTGGTTTTTTAAATTCAAAATCTAGAAATTCAAGTTTGAATTTTTTACCAGAGTGATCTTCAATAGGGGTAAACTCTGAAAGAACTTCAGCAATTCCTTTATCTACAAAATTTTGGTAAGAAAGTAATTGTGCTTCTACTAGATTAGGAAGTTCTACACGAGATTTGTTATATTTTTTGAAATATTTTTGTTCTCTTTTTATTGATTTTGACATAAAAAAATTTTCTTCTTTATTTATTATTGGATTCTAATAAACTAAGATAGTTATAACATAAAAAATACTATACCAAAGATTTTGGATAGTTTTTAACTTATAATAAAAATGTATTTTTGTCTTTCTGTCTTAACTCAATAAATTCAGAACAAACTCTTAGACAATAGAATAATCTATTTGTATTTAAAAGTCAAATTTTTAATAATAAAAAAGAGCGTCGACTTTGCCAACGCTCTTTTTATTTAGATTTTTTTCTTTACTCTTTACTTTCTTCTTTCTTTTCTTCAGTTTCTGTAGAAACTTCCTCAACTGGTACTTCTTCTTTTATTTCTTCCTTAACTTCTTCAACAGGGGCTTCTGGAATTTCTGTTACTTCCGCCTTATCTTCTGATACTACTTCTTTTTCATCTGAAGTTTCTCCTGCTTTCTCTTCAGCTTCTTCTTTTTCTTTTACAATAGGAGATTTTTTAGGTAAAACATTTTTTTTCTTTCCTTCAACTATTTTTTCAGAAACCAAAATATTATGAACTGTATCTGATACTTGGGCTCCATTGGAAATCCAATGCTTCACCCTATCTGCCTTAATTTGCTTAACTTTTCTTATCGCATCATAAAATCCTAGGTTTTCAATAAAACTACCACTCTTAGGTCCTTTTCTAGAATCTATTAAAATAACCCTAAATGAGGGATCGTGTTTTTTTCCAACTCTTTGTAATCTTATTTTTAACATAGTCCGTATATTAACAAAAACTTCATCTAAAGACAAGCTTTTACTCCTTCGGACGCATTATCGGAAAGAAAACAGTGTCTCTTAAATTAGATTTTTCTGTCAAAATAGCCACTAATCTATCAATTCCCATCCCAAAACCAGTCATTGTAGGCATTCCATATTCCATCGCTTCTATAAATTCATTATTCAATCCCATAGTTTCTTTATCTCCTTTCTCTCTTAATTCTGATTGTTTTTCTAATAAATCTTTTTGAATAATAGGATCAATTAACTCAGAATACTGATTAGTAATTTCTGCTCCTGCAATTATTAATTGAGCCACCTCTGCAGTTCCGTCTTCATTTTGAACAGCTAAGGGTTTTAAAGCTCCTGGATAATGAGTTACAAAAGTAGGATTAATTATTTTATCCCGAGAACTCTTTTTAAATATAAAATCTAATAAATTTCCATCTGAAATTTTTGAAATTTCATTTTTAGTAAAACCTAATTTCAAAACATTCTCTTCAATTTCATCTCTACTTGCTCCTTCTGGATTCCATCCAGTATTTTCTTTTATCAAATCATTAAATTTAACTTTTTTCCATTCTGTATCTAAATCAATTTCAATTTCTTTGTCATTTGCATCTATAATTTTAAATTGCATTTTGCCAAGCACTTCTTTAGCAACAGTCTTAATCATTCTTTCTGTTAATTCAAAATTATAGTCAAGATTTTTATAAGCTTTATACCATTCTAACATTGTAAATTCTTGCATATGAGTAGAGTCAGACCCTTCATTCCTAAAATTCTTTCCAATTTCATAAATTGCTGGATAGCCTCCAACCATAAGCATTTTCAACTCAGCTTCCAAAGAAATTCTTAATACCATATCAATATCATAGTCATCATGATGAGTTTTAAAAGTTTCTGCCATCGCTCCTGAAGCTTGATTTTGTAAAATAGGAGTTTCTACTTCCATAAAATCTTCAGCACCTAAAATTTCTCTTATTTTTGAAATTATTTTTGCCCGAATTTTAAAATCATTATATACATCTTTATCCATCAAAACATCTAAGTATCTTTTTCTATATTTTTGTTCAACATCTTGCAAACCGTGATACTTTTCAGGAAGAGGTCTTAGACTTTTTGTAGTTATCCTCCAACCTGAAACTTCTACAGATTGTTGTCCCCTCTTAGTTGTAAATAATTTTCCAGCTACTTCTATAAAATCTCCAATATCAACCACTTCTTCAAAAAAAGCAAAATCTTTATCTCCAATTACATCTTTTTTTAATACCCCTTGAAATGTTTCTGTTCCATCAAAGAAATTAAAAAATAACAAAGAACCTTGCCCTCTTAAAGACATGATTCTCCCTACTAATTTTACTTCAATACCCTCTTCAAATTTTTCAATAACTTCTTTTAAAGAATGAGAAAAAACCACATCACTAGAATATGGTTTTAAACTCTTTTTTTGTAACTTACTTATCTTCTCTAAACGAATTTGACGAATTTCATCCAATGAAGCCATATTTATTTTATATTAATTACTTTATACTCTTGTTTACCCTTTGGAGATTCAAAACAAAAAGATTCTCCTTTGCTTTTACCTAACATAGCTTTCACTAAAGGAGAAGAAACTGAAATTTTATTTTCTTCCATATCTGACTCTTGATTTCCTACAATAGTATATTCCTTCTTTTCTTTATCTCCTTTTTTTTGAACAACAACAGTCACTCCAATACTTACTTCAGAAGAAGAACTTTTTTTAACAATTGTAGTATCTTCTAAAATAGCCTGAAGATCTGTAATTCTTTTTTCTATATTAGCTTGATCTTCTCTAGCTTGATGATATTCAGCGTTTTCGCTTAAATCACCTAATGAACGAGCCTCTTTTAAGCTTTCAGCAATTTCCTGTCTTCTTGTTGTTTGTAAATAATCTAGTTCATCTACAAATTCTTTATATTTTTGTTGTGATAAGTATTCTGTCATAGTATTTTAATTATTTTTATTTTGAGCAAGAATAAAAATATACTTGCTTCATATTTTCCCTGATTATAACAACCCCTTTCAGCTTTTACAAGTATCTGCTTCATAAATATAGATATTTCAAAATTAAAAACCAAAAATTAATAACAACACTATTCCAGTTAACTGGAATAGTGGAACTTAAATTTAAAAAACTAAACGGCTACGAACGTAGCCGTTTAATCATTTGAGCCATATCTAAAGCCATGCTAAACGGCTCATTTTAATGAGCCGTTTAGCATGGCTTAAAACATAACTATTCTAACATTCTGCAGAATGTTAGAACAAGGAGTATTAGTTCAATCGATTGCACTAATACTCTCTATTTATTATTAAAATTATTTATATACTCCAATCGATTGGA